>JALEUV010000042.1 GCA_022780515.1 Anaerococcus sp.
ACGTATCTCTTAGGTTCGCTACCCTCAGAGTGGCTAGCTACGTTCTTATGCTTAGATACTTCCTCGTGGGCAAGTCTTCTCTCATAAGAATTCATATACCTTAGATTCCATGGTTTCTTGCTTCTTTGAACCTTAATTGCAGTATCTCTTGCAAGCTCTACAATCTTTTCATCCCTACGTCTCTTGTAATTATTGATATCTATATTAACTCTCAAATTATGTCTTCTTGAATCTATAGCTTTAATTACGATAAGTTCAATAGCTTCTAGGGTTGATCCCCCCTTGCCTATTGCTATACCTGTGTCATTTTCGTCTATCTTCGCTTCAAGCTTAATAATATTATCTTCAAGGTTTCCTATAACTGAAACATCTTCAAAGTGCATAGCCTTTAATATGGCTTCTAAGAAGTCTTTGGCCTCATAGTACTTGTCTATATTAGACCTTTGCTTATCAAAGACTTCTTCCTTTTCCTTACTAACAGAAGCCTCATCACGAGGAAGGTCTTCTTCTATTATAGCTTCTTCTTTTTCTTCTATATCTTCTACTATTTCTTCTACTTCTATAGGATCTTCTACCCTTACTTCTTCCTTGTCTTCATCTACATAGAACTGGGTGTTCTCTATTTCCTTACCAAGGTTTTCTAGGGCATCCTTAATATCTTCTTCGTAGCTTACCCTTACAACTGCGTCCCTGCTACCTATAAGACCCAAAAATCCTGAAGATTCTTCTTCCAAGACTTCTACTTCTACTTCATCTTCTCTTTTACCTATCTCTTCAAGGGCTAGCCTAATGGCTTCTTTGGTTGTTTTTGCTGTTTTTACTATTGACTTTTTCATCTTTTGACTCCGATCTCTTGATTTTTCCAAACATGTGCATAGCTACCATAATTATAAGTCTAAATACTGATGACAATGTGTAGTACAATGGTAGACCTGCTGGAAGGGACCTAAATAAAAAGAAATAAAGTAGTGGCATCATAAGAAACATGGTATTCATACTTCCCATAGCACCAGCACTTTGTTGCATTTGTGGGTTGGTCTTCATTGAAAAAAGTTGAACTGCAAATTGAGACAAACTTGTTAAAAGTGGAAGTCCATACCATAGGGGATCTCTTTCAATTAAGTTAGGTACCCAGAAAAAATTGGTATTTAAGTGACTTAAACCCTCAGGAAAAACGTACTTGGTAGTATCGCTCATCATCCTAAAAAGTCCTAGCATAATAAGAAGCTGAACTATCATGACTAGGCAGCCACTCATTCCTGGTGTTACTCCCTCTTCTTTATATAGCTCTTGCATCTTTTGTTGCATGATTTGTGGGTCATAGCCATACTTTCTCTTGACTTCTTCCATCTTTGGCCTAAAAGATTCAGCCATCTCTGCTTGTTTTTGTTGACTAATGGTCATTGGTATTATCAAAAGACTTACAAGCAAGGTCATAATGATAATAGATATTGCATAAAAACTGATGCTTGAAGGTTCTGTAAAATTAGCACTCAAAACATCATAGATGAACCTCATCAGCTTTCCTAAAATACCTGCTAAAAAATTTAACATACTAACTCCGTAAACTAATACTCACTAAATAAGCGGGTCATACCCACCCTTAGAAAATGGATTACATCTTAAAATTCTCCACGTTGACAAAAACAAAGCCTTGAAAAATCCATACTTGCTAAAAGCTTCTAAGGCATATTGGGAACAAGTCGGATAAAACTTGCATTTTGATTGTCCTAACTGTGGAGAAATAAATAACTGATAAAATCTGATTAACTTTATGAAAATCTTATTTAACATAAAAAATCATCTTCTTTTTGAAAGCCTTACTTAAAACATGACCCAAAGAACTCTTTAACTTATCATAAGTAAAATCTGCTGTATGTTTCTTGGGAATAATAATGATATCTACACTATTGATATTAGAATAATTAATCCTAACAATTTCCCTCAGCCTTCTTTTTAAGTAATTTCTAATATGGGCCTTGCCCACCTTCTTTGATATGGAAAATCCAAACCTAGGGTGATCAAGGGAATTTTCTCTAATAAGTACAGTAAAGTCCCTATTATAGAAGGCCTTATTGTTTTTGTAGACCCTTTGGAAGTCTGTTTGCTTTCTTAAACTAATTCTCTTTTCCATTTAAAACTTCTTCTTGCTTAGCCCATATCTAAAAGAGCCTTATAAAAAGGCCCTAAGCTATTAATATAGATTACTAAGCAGATAATCTTTTTCTATTTTTCTTTCTTCTAGCTTTTAGTACTCTTCTACCACCCGGAGTTGACATTCTCTTTCTAAAGCCATGATCTTTAGATCTTTTTCTTCTGTTTGGTTGATAAGTTCTCTTCATGCTTACACCTCCTAATCTTTTATGACTTTTTATATTATATTGAAATTGAGCTAATATGTCAAGATATATAAGCCTTTAAAAGTAAGGAAAAAGACCTCTACCAGGAGAAATATTTAAAATGAATAAAATTATTGAATATCCTCTTATAAATATCCATTAAAATAAGGATAATATAAATAATAATACAATCTGGATATCTTTGTGCATTAAAAACTTACCCACAAGATATTAACATTATTTTTCCTGCATAAACTTTTACTTGTGGTCGATATTTTTATAAAAATTTCAAGAAAAATCCAACTTTTTCAAAACCATATGAGGAAAACTAAATAAATACACATACTTATCCACATATCCACTCGATATTTTTCAAGAAACTTTTATTTTTCCTCTTTTTCTGTGAGTTTTTGTGGATAAGTTGCCCAAATCGCTTATTTATAGTATAATCTACAGTGTATTAGTATATGGAAAAGTTCATTTTGCCAGGATTTTTTTGCGAGTCTTGTGTATAAAATTATTTTTTTAAGAAAATTTTAAAAATTTACCCTTAAAAATCTTTAATTTTAGAGAATGAACTTATCAACAGAGAAGTTATCCACAAGTTATCCTATTTTTGGGGATAAGTTCCTTTTTAGTCCAATAGTTTTAATATTTTGGGCTTTAAGTAGTGTGTATAACTTTTAAAGGAAGGTTAAGTGATGACGAATTTAGAATACATTACTAGTGAATTAAAAAATGAAATGAAAATGTATGTAAGTGAGCCTAACCAGTTCGATACATGGATAAATATTTTGAAACCTTTAAATCTCTACGATGACATCCTTTATCTAGAAATTCCAAAGAAGGATACCTATTTTATCTTTGAAAAAATATGGATTCCCCTCCTCCAAAAAGCCATGGATGATATAGCTAATAAGGTAGGTCAAAAGCTTGAGGTTAAAATTATCCCTAGGGATGCCGATAATTATAATGAAGTCCTATCCCTAGGAAAGAATTATGATTCTAATGGGCAAATGAGGATGAGCCAGGTTAAACCCTATCCAAAGCCCCTCCTAGAAGATCAAAATATTTTTGAGAATTTTGTAAAGGGTAAATCCAACCAATATGCCCTAGGGGTTAGTATGGCTGTAGCTGAAAATATATCCAAGCATAGCCAGTCAAGACTTTACAACCCCCTCTTTATCTATGGGGAAAGTGGACTTGGTAAGACTCACCTCATGCAGGCCATAGCCCATGAGATACTAAAAAATAGGGATGATGTCTATGTTATGTACCTATCAAGTGAGAAGTTTACCAATGAGATGATCTCATCAATTGGTAGGTCAAATAACGCCAAGTTTAGGGAAAAATACAGGTCTGTTGATATCCTCCTTATAGATGATATCCAATTTATAGCAGGCAAGGAGGGTACTCAAGAGGAATTTTTCAATACCTTTAACGAGCTTTACAACAAGGGTAAGCAAATAGTAATTTCTTCAGATAGGCCACCAAAGGAAATCAAAGAACTCGAAGATAGGCTAGTATCAAGGTTCTCCTGGGGAATTATAGCTGATATAGGTAAGCCTGACTTTGAGACAAGGGTTGCCATCCTCCAAAAGAAGCTCGACCAACTAGGTGCCTACATAGATAATGAAATCTTATTTTATATAGCAGAAAATATCGACACTAATATAAGGGATTTGGAGGGAGCCTTATCCACAGCCATAGCCTATGCTAGAAGTGATAATAGGGAGATTGTTACTATAGATGATGCTATAAAGGGAGTTGGAACTAGGGCCAAGGATAATAAGAAGAGAATCTCAGTCGAAGATATTCAAAAGTTTGTAGCCAACAAGTACAATATCAAGCTTTCAGAGCTTAAGGGCAAGAGTCGCAAGAAGGAAATTGTAAATCCTAGGCAAATAGCCATGTTCCTAGCGAGGGATCTCTTGGATGATTCCCTAGTTACAATATCTAATGCCTTTGATAGGGACCATACAACAATTATGCATGGTATAGAAAAAATCTCCAAGCAAATCGAAGAAGATCCGGATTTTAAGGAAGAAATTGATGGTCTTATTAAAGAGATCAAAGAGTAAAATTGTTTAAAAGTCTGTGGATAAGTATGTTTATAAGTTAAAATTTGTAACTTTAAGAAAAGTACCTGTGGATAATGTGGAAAAGATGCCATTTTATCCTTGAAATACTCACAAGTAATCCCGAGGGATTTTTGACTTATTTAAAAGATCTCTTAGGCTTATCCACATATATACTCTCCCTACTACTATTACTACTAAGTATCTATAAAAGTTTAGGAGGAGAGCCAAACTTCCCAAGGATCAAAAATATTTAATTTGTTTAGAATATTTAAGGAGTAAATATGAAATTTAAAATAAACCAACAAGAATTAATAGATGTCATCAATATAGCTAGCAAGGCTGTCTCAAAGAGTACCAATATTCAGATCCATGAATTAATATACTTTGAAGCCCATGACAACACCTTGACCTTGAAGGCCTTCGATGGTGAGATTTACATCAAAACTTCTACAGAGGCCATAGTTGATGAAGAAGGGGATATGGTAGTCAAGGCTTCCCTAATATCCAATATAGTAAGAAAGCTTCCAAATTCCCTAGTAATTATAGAAAATACCAATGGCAAGATCAATATCTCCTGCAAGGCTTCAAACTTCAACCTAATAGCCTTCGACTACTATGAGAATAACGACCTTACCATTCCAGAAACAGAGCCAATAAGTATAGCCAATGACATCCTAAAGAGGTCTATTAGCCAAACAGAATTTGCAACAAGCTTAGATGAAACTAAGCTTGCCTTGACAGGAATCTTATTTGAGTTAAAGGACTCCTTGCTCAATATGGTAGCCCTAGATGGCTACAGGGTATCCCTAAAGAAGGTAAAGCTCGACTATCCAACAGACTATGAGGGTAGGGAGTATATAATTCCTAAGAGGTCCCTCCTAGAGTGGTCAAGGATAGTAGGAGATGATAGGACAACAGAGCTATATAGGAAGGATAATGACCTAATCTTTGTATCAGGCTCTACTACAATGCAATGCAAGGTAATAGATAAAAACTTTATCGACTACAGAAATATCATAAATGATATATCAGAAACAAGTGTTATCCTAGATAAGAGAGAGCTAATCAACTCCCTAGACCGTGCCCAAGTCTTGACTGACTCAGCTAGGGCCAACCTCATCAAGATCGATGTGGAAGATGGACATCTAATCATCTCTTCTAATTCAGAAATAGGAGATGTAAGGGAAGTTATAGATACAGACCAAAAGGGAGAAGACCTAAAGATTGCCTTCAATGCAAGGTATATGGAAGAGGGAGTCAAGGCTTGCGACAGTGAAAAGATTAAGCTAAACTTTAAATCATCTCTAAGCCCTTGCCTAATTTATCCTGAGGATTCTTCCTATGAGGATGAAGATTTTACCTACCTGGTATTGCCAGTTAGACTAGCGAATTGAGGGAAAGAATGGAAAAATTAGAATTTGAAAGTGATATGATAAGACTAAAGGACCTCCTTAAGGCTACAGATATTATCCCATCGGGAGGTCTTGCCAAAAATATTATAAAGGATGAAGGGGTAATCCTAAATGGACAGCCTTGCTTTGTTCCAGGAAAGAAGCTCTATAAGGGGGATGTACTTGTCTTTGATAATATTGAAATTACAATCGTATAATGTGGATTAAAGATTTAAACTTAGTTAATTTTAGAAATTATTTTTACCAAAGTGTAGAATTTAATGAGGACATAAATATTTTTATAGGAGATAACGCTCAAGGCAAGACCAACCTCTTAGAAAGTGTCTACTACCTAGCCAATGCCACATCCTTTAAGAAGATTAGGGATAAGGACATAATTAGGTTTAAGCAAAGCTCTATGAGCCTTGAAGGCACTATCAGAAAGGGTAGGTCCTTTAAGGAAGTTAGTATAGAAGTATCAGATAAGGATAAGAGTATTTCTGTAAATGGAGTAAAATATGATAGGAACAAAGATCTTAGAGCACTCTTTAAACTAGTCCTCTTTACTCCAGAAGACCTCTTGATTATAAAGGAAGGTCCAAGTCTAAGGCGAGAGTTAATCGATAAGATAATAGAAGGGGTTGACCCATCCTATAAGAAGAACAAGCGAGACTATGATAGACTCCTTTACCAGCGCAATAAGCTCCTTAAGTATCAAAATTCTTCTTATTTTATGGAAGAGCTTGAGGCCTTTGATAAGACCCTCACTAGGCTTGGTTATAGGATTTATAAGGCAAGGAATAAGTTTGTTGGCCTTATAGATAATTTTGCTAGGGACTTTCACCTAGCCCTAAGCTCTGGTAAGGAAGTCCTTACACTCGCCTACAAGGCAGATATAGAAGCGACTAGCCTAGGAGAATACGAGGAACTTTTTAAAAAGTCTAGGTCAGATGACTTAAAGATCAAGTCAACCCAAAGGGGAATCCAGAAGGATGATATAGAAATCAGTATAAATGATAGGCTAGCCAAGAGCTTTGCCTCCCAGGGTCAGCAGAGGAGCGCTATTTTAAATATAAGACTCGCTGAAGTAAAACTAATCAAGGAAGCCACATCGGATGAGGCAGTAATCTTGTTTGATGATGTATTTTCTGAACTTGATGAAAAGAGATCTACATTTTTGCTAGATAACCTCAGAGGCTATCAGACAATTATTACAGCAACCAATACAAAGAGCTTAGAAGATGTAGATAAGTCCAAAATTTCCTATATCAAAAATGGAAGTATCAGAAAGGAATAATATGGAAGATAGAAATTATGATGCCGGAAATATCAAGGTCTTGAAGGGACTAGAGCCTGTTAGACTAAGGCCTGGTATGTACATAGGCTCAACCAGTGAAAGGGGGCTCCACCACCTAGTTTATGAAGTGGTAGATAACTCTGTAGATGAGGCCCTAGCCGGTAGATGTGATTATATAAAAGTTACTATATCAGAAGATAATGTTGTAACAGTAGAAGATGATGGGTCAGGTATTCCTGTCAAAGAACACCCTACAACCCACAAGTCAACCCTAGAAACAGTACTTACAGTCCTCCATGCAGGGGGTAAGTTTGATGATTCAGCCTACCAATATTCTGGAGGCCTCCATGGTGTAGGTGTGAGCGTTGTAAATGCCTTGAGTGAATACCTAGAAGCCATTGTAAAAAGAGATGGCCATATCTATAAGATGACCTTCTCTAGGGGAGAGGTTACTTCAGAGCTTGAAGTCCTAGGAGAAAGTAATGAAACAGGCACAACTATAACCTTTAAGCCTGATGGAGAAATTTTCGATACGACAGTTTTTGATAGGAAGACCCTCGAAAATAGGTTTAGGGAGATGGCCTTTCTCAATAAAGGTGTCGAAATAATCCTAGAAGATAAGAGGGAAGACTTCTTTGAGTCCTTCAAGTATGAGGGAGGAGTAAGGGAATTTGTAGAATATCTAAATAGGAACAAGACTCCCCTAACAGAAGATATAGCCCACTTTGAAGGTATGCAAGAAGACATTGATGTTGAAATAAGCTTCCAATATACAGATAGCTACAGCGAAAATATCCTAACCTATGCCAACAACATAAGGACTCCAGAAGGAGGAACCCATCTTTCAGGTTTTAGGTCAGCCCTAACAAGGTCTGTCAATGACTACGCTAGAAAGTTTAACCTCCTTAAGGATAACGAAGATAACCTCCAAGGAGAAGACATAAGAGAAGGAATTACAGCTATAATCTCAGTTAAAATCTCTGAACCCCAATTTGAGGGCCAAACCAAGGCCAAACTTGGAAACTCAGAAGTAAGGGGAGCAGTTGATGCCTTCTTCTCTCAAAAAATGTCAGCCTTCCTAGAAGAAAATCCAAAGCCAGCCAAGGCCATAGTAGAAAAGGCCACAGCATCAAGGAGGGCAAGGGAAGCTGCTAGAAAGGCAAGGGACCTTACTAGAAAAAGGTCTATCTTAGATTCAACCACCCTACCAGGCAAGCTCGCTGACTGCCAATCAACTGACATAAGCGAAAATGAAATCTTTATAGTCGAGGGTAATTCAGCTGGTGGTAGTGCCAAGGGAGGTAGGGACAATAGGATCCAAGCCATCCTACCCCTCAGAGGAAAGATAATGAATGTAGAGAAGGCCAATTTAGATAGGATTTTAAATTCTGAAGAGATCAAGGCCATGATAACAGCCTTTGGTACAGGGATAGGCAAGGAATTTGATATTTCCAAACTCCGTTATGGCAAGATTATCATAATGACCGATGCCGATGTAGACGGGGCCCACATAAGGACCCTCCTTCTAACCTTCTTCTATAGGTATATGAAAGATTTAATAGATGAGGGCCATGTCTATGTAGCCCAACCACCTCTATATAAGATATCCTATGGCAAAAACCAAAGGTATGCCTATAGCGATGAAGAAAGAGACAGGATTATCAAAGACCTTAAGGATGTAAAATACAAGATTAACAGGTACAAGGGTCTTGGTGAGATGAATGCAGAACAACTATGGGAGACAACCATGGATCCAGATAATAGGGTCTTACTAAGGGTGGTAGAAGATGTTGAATCAACCAGCACAGACGATACCTTTGCCCTACTTATGGGTGAGAAGGTCGAACCAAGACGTAACTTTATCCAAGAAAACGCCAAGTACGTATCAAATATTGACGTATAGGAGGCAAAATGACAGAATACAACAATATTATTAATGTAGACCTCGAACAAAAAATGAAGGACTCCTACCTAGAGTATTCTATGAGTGTTATAGTATCAAGGGCCTTACCCGATGTAAGGGATGGGCTAAAACCTGTTCATAGGAGAATCCTCTACGGTATGGAGGGCCTAGGTCTTGATCCCGATAAGCCAACTAGAAAGTCAGCCAGGGTAGTAGGTGATGTAATGGGTAAGTATCACCCTCATGGTGACTCTGCTATCTATGATGCCCTAGTAAGGCTCGCCCAAGACTTCTCAACCAGGTATCCTTTGGCAACAGGTCAAGGTAACTTCGGTTCAATAGACGGCGACGATCCTGCTGCTATGCGTTATACAGAAGTAAAGATGAGCAAGATCGCAAAGGAGATGCTAAGGGATATTGGAAAAGACACAGTAGACTTTATGCCCAACTTCGATGAAGAGGAAGAAGAACCGGTAGTCCTTCCTTCAAGATTTCCAAACCTCTTGGTGAATGGATCAAACGGTATAGCCGTAGGTATGGCTACCAATATGGCTCCCCACAACCTAGTCGAAGCCATAGATGGCTGTGTAGCCTATATGAAAAATCCTGACATCACCATAGACGAACTAAACAAAATCATTCCAGGCCCAGACTTTCCGACTGGAGCCAATATCCTAGGCAAGTCAGGCATCAAGGAAGCCTATAGGACTGGCCGTGGCAAGGTTAAAATTCGTGCTGTGGCAAAGATTGAACAATACAAGAAAAATAGACAAAGGATAGTAGTCTCAGAGATTCCTTACCAGGTAAATAAGTCAAGACTTATCGAAAAAATTGCCAACCTAGTAAAGGAAAAGAGGATTGAGGGCATATCTGATATCAGAGATGAATCTGATAGGAAGGGAATGAGGATAGTAATTGAAGTCAAGAGAGATTCCAATGCCAACATCCTCCTCAATAACCTCTACAAGTACACCCAACTTGAGACAACCTTTGGTATCATAAACCTCGCCCTAGTTGATGGGGTTCCAAGGGTCCTAAACCTAAAAGAACTTATAGAATACTATATAGACTTCCAAAAAGAAGTAGTAACCAGAAGGACCAACTTCGACCTATCCAAGGCCCGTGCCAGAAAACACATAGTCGAAGGACTCATAATTGCCATAGATAACATTGATGAGATTATCAAAATCATTAGGTCCTCATACGACAATGACCAAATCAAGAAGATCTTCTATGATAGGTTTGAGCTAACTGACAAACAATCTCAAGCCATCCTAGACATGCAATTAAAGAGGCTATCAGGACTAGAAATAGACAAGCTAAATGCAGAAAATGCTGACCTTACAGAAAAGATCAAGGGACTTATGGATATCCTAAACTCAGAAGAAACCTTAATCAAGCTAATCATATCCGAGATGGAAGAGATTAAGGAAAAATATGGGGATGACAGACGCACCAAGATTATCCCTGATGAGGGAGAATTTGAAATAGAAGAGCTAATCGAGAAGGAAGATGTTCTCCTAACCCTAACCAATGACGGATATATCAAGAGACTTCCTATAGATACCTACAAGGTACAAAATAGGGGAGGCAAGGGAATAGCTGCAGGTAATACCAAGGAAGGCGACTTCATAAAAAAAATCCAAACAACCAACACCCACGAAGACCTTCTCTTCTTTACCTCCCTTGGTAAGGTCTACTCCCTAAAGGCCTACGAAATCCCAGAAGGATCTCGTACCTCAAGAGGCGTAGCCATAATAAATATCCTTAACCTTGACCAAGGAGAGAGGATTGCAGAGATGATGACCCTATCTGAACTCAAAAAAGATAGCCAAATAGTCCTTGCAACCAAGAACGGTCTTATCAAGAAGACAGATGCCCAAAACTTCACCAACATTAGGAAAAATGGCATCATAGCTATTTCCCTAAATGATGAAGACAGGCTAATATCAGTAAGGCAAATTGACAAGGAAGAAGACCTTATAATATCAACCAAGTGTGGTATGAGCATCCAATTTAGTACATCGGACATAAGGTCCATGGGAAGGATAGCCCAAGGGGTTAAATCAATTAACCTAAGCCCAGGAGATGAAGTAATTTCAATGAATATCAGGGCAGATGAAACCTACCTCCTAGTTGTTACTGAAAACGGATTCGGCAAGAAAACTTCCTTGAACAACTTCAAGAGCCAAAATAGGGGTGGCAAGGGAGTCAAATGCCATAAGGTTACAGAAAAAACAGGAAAATTAGTCGATACTTTACCGGTAGACTTAGAAAATGATATAATGATGGTATCATTATCAGGTGATATGATTAGACTTAGTACCCGTGATATCTCAACAACAGGCAGAAATACCATAGGGGTCAAACTAAAGAACTTATCATCTGATAAGGATAGGATAATAGCTGTTACCAAGTACACAAACATGGAAGAAGAGGAATGATATGTTTGAAGCAAATCTAGAAAACGACCAAGAACAAATCCTAATAAGACTCAAGGGAGACCTTGATGTTTACTCAGAAGAAGACTTCAGGGACTTTATAGAAAATAATATAAGTCCAGAAAATAAAGACATTGTTATCGATATAGAAGAGCTAGACTACCTAGATTCAACAGGATTAGGTATGTTTATGAAAATCTATAATGACAACAAGGAAAAGGGCAAAAAAGTTAAGATAATAAATCCAAAGGATAATATCAAAAAACTTTTTGAAATAACAGACCTAACAGAAATATTTGAGATGGTGTAAGATGGATAAGATTAGCATACAAGTACCAGCAAATAGCATTTACATCAAATCAATAAGGCTCTTCACATCCTCCCTCGCATCAGATATGGACTTTGATATAGAAAAAATCGAAGACATAAGGGTGGTAGTTTCTGAAGCCCTAAACTACAAGCTCAACCAAGAGGACATAAGGATTGACTACTTCCTAGGGGAAGATGAACTAAAAATTGATGTCTATGGTAGGGATAGGGAACTTGATCAGAAGGCCTATGCCATTAGAGATCTAATCCTAAAAGAACTAGCAGATGAATGTAGTATCTCTGAAGAAAAGATAAGCATAACACTAAGGACAAAGTAATGGCCAAGTCAAAAAAACAAGGGAAAAAAGACTTGGCTAACGATAAATTCATGGAGTACTACAAAACCCGTGACAAGGCTCTAAGAGATGAACTTATAGAAGAAAACATGTATATAGTAGACATCCTATCCAACAAATACCTGGGTAAGGGTATCGAAAAGGATGACCTCTATCAAGTAGCAAGCCTTGGCCTAATCTATGCAGTAGAAAGGTTTGATCCGACAAAGGGCTTTGCCTTCTCATCATTTGCAACCCCTACTATTATGGGAGAGATCAAAAGATACTTTAGGGACAAGGGCTGGGTTATAAAGGTCCCAAGAAGGGTCGGAAACCTCTACAGAAAAATAAACAACGCCAAGAAGGTCCTTCCTCAGGAACTCCAAAGGACTCCAACCATAAGGGACATAGCAGACTATTTGGGAGAAGATGAAGAAGACATCCTTGAGGCCATGGAAGCTAGCAAGGTATACTCACCCCAATCCCTTGATATGAAATATCAGTTCCAAAAGGGAGAAAAATCCGTTGACCTATCCGATATGGTAGGAGAAGAAGACAAGAACTTCGATTCAGTAGAACTCCAAGACATAATCGAAAGATCAAAGGAAAGACTAAACGACCTAGAAAAAGAAATCCTCCAACTACGTTACTATGAGGGCAGAACCCAGGTTGATATAGCAAAAACCCTATCTATTAGCCAAATGACAGTATCAAGGATCGAAAAAAAGATCCTCCAAAAATTTTCCATAGAGATAAAAAAAATGAAAGAAGATCATCAATAAGGTATGGTGATACAAAGGAGATTATATGAAAATTAAAAGAACAATCACAGCTCTACTCCTTGCACTTACCCTAAGTGGATGCGTCAACCAAGCAGGAGAAGAGCAACAAATATCCGACCAAACCATAGAAAAAGCTTTGGAATCTAGTGAAAGCATAAAAGTTGCTAAGGAAGAAGAAGCTAAAGAAGATCAAAAAAAGACCGAAACTAAGGAAAATACAGACACTGAAGAAAATAAAGAAGTAAAAGAAACCAAGGAAAAAAATGAAGAAAAAGTAAAAGACCTTGACCATGCCAAACTAAGAGATGCCATAGTAAAAATTGGAGAATTCGATGAAGCTATCCTTGATAAGCTAAGTGATGTAGACCTAGAAAAATACTATCTTGATGCCAAAAAAGCCAGTGAAGAAACAGGCTATTGGGATATAAAGGATTTTATCTTCCAAGAATTATCCAAGGACTACAAGGACCTATCTAAGAAATTCCCTCTAGATAGTGTTGAGGTAAAATATTCTTGGCCAAAAAGCGAGGATAAGGTTACAGACAAATTTGTAAATGAAAGAACTTTTCTGATTAATTTGGGCTATAGTCAAAATCAGGTAAACGAAATATCTGACAAAAAACTTGAAGAGGCTTTCAAAAAAGCTTACGAAGAAAACAAAGAAGCTTATTACACCGACTATGTAAAAATAGTAGGGGCTAATCTTTTAGGAGAAGTACCTAAACCTGAACCTGCTACTCAAGAAGAAGGAGAAATCCTAAAATTTGCTCAAAGCGATAAAGACTATGAAGACTTTAAACAAAGTCTAGTTGAACTTTACGAATTTGATCCAGATGTAGTAAGTCAAATACCAAATAGCGACATTGACCTAGCCTACACTAGAGCCCAAAAGAAGCTAGAAGAAACAGGATTTGGTGACATAGGTCTTATAATAAACGAAGTTGGAATAATGTATCCAGGATCATCAACTATGTATCCAGGAAAATAGATGGGAAGAGAGCCTGGACTCTCTTCTTTTTTATCAAATAAGCCTATAATTAGAGCCTGTTTTGAACCTAGATGCCATCTAGGATATCGCTACCATTATATTTATTACTAAGATAGGAGAAGGATATGAAAAATAAGTATATGTCTATGCCTTGTACGTATCCATCCCAACCCTAATATTTTTAATTTCAAGAATCTTTATGAGGGGCTTTGACCCAATATTTACCCTCTTTTTTTTCATAGTGGTTAGCCTAGGTGCTATTTCTTCCTACTACCTAACCAACAAGAGTTTCGATAAAATTAGGACTGATAGGATGATAGGTCTTAGCATACCCCTAGCCATTGTTTTTATGGTAATCCTTGCCATCCTTGTCAATATTCTTATTTATAATATTTAAATCTCAACCCTTCCCCAGACTTATCTGGGGATTTTTATAAAATTCTTTGACCTTAGTAAAATCTCTCAAAATATTTTACCTGCTCATATATTATAGGAGATAACAACTTCTCTACAAATGCTTAATTTAGAAGCCCTTCTATTTATTTTCAAAAAAACTTGCAAAAATAAAACTCTTGATATATAATATTATTGTACTAATAAATTAATACAATTATACAAAAAGGAGTTAGCATGGAATTTGATAATGATAGGCCCATATATCTTCAGATTTTGGAAGATTTTAAGTCGAAGATATCAAGTGGCATATGGGCTCCTGGACAAAGGCTTGATTCTGTTAGAAAACTTGCTAAAGATTATGGAGTAAATCCTAATACAGTCCAGAGAGCACTCCAAGAGCTTGAAAGGGAGGATCTTGCCAAAAGCCAAAGGACATCAGGAAGATTTGTAACAGAAGATGAAGATCTTATAAAATCTTTGTCAAATGATTCTTTTAAAATAATTTGCAAGGATTTTATAAAAAGTGCCAAAGATTTAAAAATATCAAAGGAAATAGCCTTGAAAGGAGTTGATGATTTATGGAAAGAATGTTAGATATTAAGAATTTAAAAATGACCTATAAGAGAAAAGTAGTCTTGGATGGATTAAATCTATCCTTAAAAAAGGGAGAAATAGTTGGACTTTTGGGACCAAATGGTTCAGGAAAGACAACACTTTTAAGAATACTTGCAGGACTTGAGAAAAATTATAAGGGAGAGGTAAAAATAGGGGAATATGAGCCAAATCATATTACAAAGGACTTTGTATCTTATCAACCTGACCACTTGCCTTTGGATACTTCTTACAATTTAAGGCAAGTATCAAACTTATATTCTGAATTTTTTGAAGATTTCTCTAGGGAAAAGTTTGAGAAAATAATAAAAGACTTCAAACTTGATATAGATATGAAGCTAAAAAATATGTCCAAGGGCATGAAGGATAAGGTCCAAATAGCCCTATCCTTATCTAGAAAGTCTGACCTTTACCTCTTAGATGAGCCTATGAGTGGAATTGACCCTGCAGCTAGGAAAAAGATAATAGATGTTATCATAGATAACTTTGACTATGATGGACTAATGATAATATCAACCCACCTTATTAGCCAAATTGAAAGACTCTTAGACAAGGTAGTATTCTTATCAGATGGAAAAATAATCCTAGAAGAGACCATAGATGTATTAAGAGAAGAACATAAGATGGGAGTAGAAGAGTATTTTGAGGAGGTATTTCAATGATTAAGCTACTAATACACCAACTAAAAGAAAATTTGAGGGATGTCCTTCCTTGGATAATCTTATCCTTCCTAGCGACAATTATCTTAACTTTTCTGAATAAACATTTTGATTCAACATTTTTGCAAGTGATCTTGGTTATAGCGGCCTTTGCCATGTTTTTATCCTTTGCCCTATCAATGGTAATGGTAATAATAAATGATTATAAGAGTTTTTATGGACAAAATGCAGCCTTCTTCGATGTCCTTCCTATAAAGTCATCAGGAATAACTTCATCAAGGATTATAAATATTATGATAATGACATTTTTCCTAGCAATATTATTTTTGATTGAACTTTTTATCTTAGCTGGACTAACTTCAGGCTCAGGAGTTATAGAAGGATTTAAGAGTTTATTTATACTAATAAGAGAGGGTTTTAAAGAACTTAGACTAATGGATATAGGATTGATGGTCTTGATCGTTTTATCATCCTTATTTTCAGGAATAAGTAGAATAACAGCATCTATAACTATAGGAAGTGATAAGACCTTCAAGGACCTAGGAATATTTGGACCAATCCTAGTTTATATACTTATTACCATTGTTTTATTCATCCTCTCTTCAATCTTTGCTTACACGGCAATAGAGCTACGAGTTTTTGCCCAAATGACAAGCCCTGAAACTGATGCTACATTTACTGTGAAAATAGCTCAAATGACCAATAATATTAGGAAGATTATCCTTGTGGGATCTATCACAAATATCTTGTTTGGATCTATACAAAGCTTCTTCACCAACTACTTCCATAAGAACAGGTTGACAGTAGGCTAATAAAAATAAAACTATAAATTAACCCCAAAGTCCAGAAGTATGGTGCCCCCTAAGTTAGTTTTTAGCTATAACTTTTGGGACAGTTCATAAGAGGATGGAGGGGTTTTTAATTATTTTTTCTTTATAAAATCCTAGTCAAAATCGATGTAGGAAAATGCTTGGAGGATTTTTTTACTTGGCAAAATAAAAATTATTACAAAAATCTACAAAATTTGTAACCCTTTTGTTGCAAATTTGCTTGAAGTGGTCTATAATAATCATGAAGCGAAGAAATCGAGACAATAGACTTATAAATTGTAAATATATTGTAATAATAGAGAGGTCCCAATGAAAAAAATCAACAAGACAATAATGCTTGCATCTACTCTCTTCTTATCATCAACTTTAGCACCAACAGATGAAGTATTTGCAGAAGAAGAAATTAGCAAGGGTGAAGAAAATACTCAAGAAAATACAGCTACCCATACAGAAGAAAATGAAGTTGTAAGTTATTCATACTATTCCCTAGATGATGAAGTTTTTGACCTAGTAGCTCAAGAAGATGACCAAAGTGAAGAAGAAGAAGATCCTAGCGATCTTTCAGAAAAATCTAATGAGGAAGCTACTCCTACAATCGCTAACTATTCCCTAGAAGACTTTGCCGAAGAGGATGGAGAAAATACAGAAGCTAGCGAAGACTCTGAGGAAAAGACAATAACAACTTATAGTGTAGGTGAAGAAGAAATCATCTACTATGATGACTTTGACCTAGATACCTATGTAAGTGAAAAGGTAAGTAGCTATAGTGCTAGTGTATCCAAGAAAGATAAAAAAGAAGAAGTCAAAAAAACTGGCATCAATGAAGTAGATGGCAAGAAGTATTATTACGATAGTGAAGGCCAAGTAAAAACAAATATAAAGTTAATCAATGAAGATACCTACTATGAGGCAGGAGAAGATGGTGAACTTCAAGTCAGGACAGATAGCTGGGTTAAGTTTGATGGAAAAATCTACAGGACTGACCAAGTAGGCAAGATCTTAAAGGGAATCTCAAAGGTAGGCGATGACTACTATAACTTTGACAAAGATGGTGCTATCAATACATCTCTAAAGATTATCCAAGATGATCACTTGTTAATGGCTGATAAGACAGGCAAAATCACAAATCCTAAAAACTACTGGTTTGCCATAGATGGAAAGACCTACAGGACAGGTTCTGACGGTAAGATCCTTAGAGGCCTACAAAATGTAAATAACAATAACTATATTTTTGAAAAAGATGGTTCTATGATCCAAAATAGAAACCTAATGCTAGCTGGTAAATACTACAAGATTAACCAAAAGGGTCTAGCTATAAACCCTAAGAATGCCTGGATAGACTATAATGGCAAAAAATACCATACAAATGAAAATGGCTATATCCAAGAAGGAATTTGGAATATAGATGGTACTCTCTATTACTTTAGTGAAAATGGACTAACAGGAAACAAACAAATAACCCAAAAGGGTATTACTTACAATGTAGACAAAAATGGAATAGCAAGGCCAGAACAAAACTCTACAAAGAGTGTTGATAAGGCTATAGAATGGATGTTTACAGCAAGAGATGCAGGTCTAACATATGATATGAGCTGGCAAGGAAGAACATCAAATTATTCTGCTGATTGCTCTTCTGCTGTTTATAGGTCATTAATCTATGGTGGATTTTTGGAAAAAGGAGCTGCAATAGGAAATACTGAAACCCTATTTAAACTGGGAGCAGAGGGTAAGGTAATGTATCAAATAGACGAATCAGATATAAGATATGGAGATATATTCGTAGCAGGTTATCCTGGAGCATCAGCAGGAGCTGACGGTCACACAGGCTTTATTCTAAATGAACAAGATGATACAATCATCCATATGTCCTATACACCAAATAGTGTAAGCATAACCCCTAGAA
>JALEUV010000043.1 GCA_022780515.1 Anaerococcus sp.
ATATTTTTCAGCTACACTTCCATAACCACCAGTTTCTCTTGAAAGATATTCTAATATTAATTTTATTTTAAATTCTTTTGTGTATTTTGGCATACTAAAACCCCTCCATCCGTATTCCGGATTTTGGGGTTCAGGTCAAAGAGGAACCTTGCTTTTTAATGTGTCTATTAAAATCTATTAGTCGAAAACCAAAAATTCTCCATTAGATGCATCTATACTTACATCCTTTCCATTATCAAGTTCGATTTCATAGACCGTATAACCATCATGAACAGATAAGCTCCATTCCTTAGCCTTAGAGCCTTCGTTGGCAGATTCAGCCTTTTCTATGGCTTCATCTGCTTTTATAATAGAAGAAAGATCTAGAACTTCATTGGCGTCTTCGTTGTCTTTTTCTTGATCTTCTTCTTGATTTAAAATTTCCCCTGAATTAGCATCTATAGAAGCTTGGTATTCGCCTTCCTTATCATAGCCTTCTACATCATAGATATAAGAATTCCCCTCGACTTCTAGGCTTATGGCTGTCAAGGTGATTTCCTTATTTGGAAAGGCCTCCTTAAAGCTCTCAACTGCCTTATCAAGATTAACCTTCACATCACTTAGTCCAGTCTTGCTAGCAGCTTCATTAGTGCTTGCCTCTTGGGTTACATCTTCTTTAGTTTCCTTTGTCTTATTTACATTATTTCCACATCCAGCCATAACCATTCCACCGGCTAAGGCTAGAGCTATTAATTTTTTGTTCATAGTAACTCCTTTTTAGATTGAATAATAGTATTATAATGCAAAATTAATAAAAGTAAAGAAGAGATTAATTATATTTATAAAAATAAAAAATATTTTAAAGAAATTAAGGGCAGATTAAGTAATTTTGAGGAAAAAGCTTAAGGATAAATTTAGCTTGTTAATTCATTAATAAAGTTATATAATTGGCTTAGAAATAGGCTTATAAAGGAGTTCTTATAAAAATAAAAAAATTTTAGTTGCCATCCTATGCTTATCAACCTTTCTCCTAGCTGATAAGTCCTATGCTGATGATTTGGGAGATCTTACTAGTTATGTAGAAGCTAGTAAAGACGATGGGGAAGTTTTGGAAGATGAAAAAGTCGAGGAAGATAAGTCAGATGAGGGGCTAGTCTTTCCAAGGAGAAGAATGTCTTGGTGGGAGATAAGGCTTATAGGTCCTGGCTACTTCACAAGCTATGGCCACTATATAGTAATTGACTCCTATAGGGATGGGAAATTTTTGATAAATGACCCTTACTACTATTCTTCAAATACCCTAGAAGCTCAACCATTTTGGAGGCTAAAACAAGAAGCCACCATAGGCTGGGCAATCAAAAAATAAAGGGTAAAAGAAAACCTAAGCGGGCATGACCTACTTAGGTTTTTATATTAAAGGTTATATAAAATTTTGCTATTAATAAGATTCCTTACTTGATTCAACTTTTAGATTTTGCTCATCCCTAGTTTTTTCTAAAACTTTAACTACGAGGGTGGTTACTGTTGTTAATACCAAGGTAGGCAATATCCAGTAAAGACCTTCTTCGTAGAGAGGGAGGGCTTCTACAAGGCTAGTTACAAAGCCTAATCTAAATTTGAAAGTCTTGCTTAGGACATATATAACTGGTAGGACAACTGATGTTGCAGCAGCTATCTTGTAGGATAGGGAGGTAAACTTAACCCTATCGTGGCTCATACCCATAAAGATAAGAACTAGGGCAATTGGATATATTGCATCCAAGAGTGGCACTGAGAAAGCGAGTAGCTTATTTAGTCCGAAGTTTGCCATCAAGAAGGAGAAGCCTGTCCATATAAAGACCCAAGATCTATAGGATAGCTTGTTATTAAAGAGGGAACAGAAGTATTCTCCACCACTTGTTATAAGACCTACACAGGTTGTTAGACAAGCAAGGGTAAAGATAGCTATAAGTAGGATTAAACCAAATGGACCAAAGGCGTTGCTTGTTGAGTAGGCTAATATTTGGGCTCCATTTTCAAAGCCTTGGGTTGAGCCTGAGCTCATCATACCTATACTAGATAAGAGGGCGTAGACTAGGAACAAAACAGAACCTGCTAGAAGACCAGCCTTAACAGTGTAGTTAGTTACACTTTCCTTATCCTTAACTCCAAATCCTTGGATGGTAAGACTTATTACAAAACCAAAGTTTAGGGCTGCGACGGCATCCATGGTGTTATAGCCTTGTAAGAAACCTTCTGTAACAGGAGAGTCTGCATAAACTCCCACAGGGTTACCGACATTTTTTTCCATAAACAAGACCTTGATAAACAT
The DNA here is from genome assembly GCA_022780515.1 of Anaerococcus sp. Classification (GTDB taxonomy): domain Bacteria; phylum Bacillota; class Clostridia; order Tissierellales; family Peptoniphilaceae; genus Anaerococcus. Next base: position 2,291 of record JALEUV010000043.1, read on the forward strand.
CAAAGCTATGAGGGCTAAGAGGGCAGGGGTTAGATACTTACCTACTCTCTTGGCAAGTTTGCTAGGCTTTAGGCATATAAATAGGGCTACACTAAAGAATACCAAAGTATAGACAAGCCTTAACAAAAACAAGTTGGATCCTTCTGGTACATATGGAGCTACTGCCATCTCAAAAGGCACAGATCCAGCCCTAGGAATACCAAGTCCAGGTCCTATGGACAAGTATATAGCTGTAGTAAAGACTATTGCAAAAGTAGGGCCAACCCTAGATGCAAGATTATTAAGACCGTCAGTCTTAGATACAACTATGGCACCCATTACCGGGAATATTACAGCAGTAATGGCAAAGGCTAAGAGGGCAAGCCAGGTAATAGAACCTGATTGACTTCCTAGTAGGGGTGGGAAAATTAGATTTCCGGCACCAAAGAATAAACCGAATAGCATCATGCTAACTTGTAAAAATTCACTTCTTGATAATTTTTTCATAATGTCCTCCTAATAAATTTCCATAATTTTATTTAATAAAAAAAGTCCAATGTCATATTGACAAAGGACGAAATATTCCGTGGTACCACCTTTATTCTTATTAAAAATAATAAGCTCTCAAGCATCTAACAATGCGGGGTTTAGATAACGCCTACCACAGCGACAAAGCTTACTTGGCTTCAGCCTTGCAAAAGAAAAATGATTTTCGATCTTATCCTTAAGGCTAGTTCTCACCAATCCCAGCTCTCTGTACTCAGTTAATAAGTCTACTCTTTTTTTCATAAATTTTTCAAATAAAACTATTGTTAAACCAAGTATACATTCCTGGCTAGATTTTGTCAAGGTGGTTTTTAGAAAAATATTAAAAAAAATTTATAAAATTAAATAAAGGATTGGAAAATAATACCTTAGGTTGGATATCGATATCAGAGATAAAAAATTAATACTTATATATAATGACATTTTAGCTAATTAATATCCAAAAAGTACACAAGCATGTAAAATTTGGTAAAATTTGACAAATAACTTTATATATTCTATAATGAAACCAACGGGACAAATATTATAGGAAATAAAATTGTTTTCATTAATTTATTATCAACATAAGTCCCATAAATATTGTAAAAGGAGTACATATGGAAAAAATTAAAAAAATCGGTTTGATACCAAGGATGATTCTTGGTATTATAGTGGGTGTCTTGGTAGGTTTGTACTTGCCAGCAGGCATCGTTAGAATCTTTGTAACTTTTTCAGATATTTTTGGATCTTTCCTTAATTTCATCATTCCTTTGATGATCTTGGCCTTTGTTACCAAGGGTATATCTGACCTAGGAGAGGGAGCAGGCAAGCTCTTGGGGGTAACGGTTTTACTAGCCTACCTATCTACCCTTATAGCAGGATCCTTATCCTACTTTATGTCTAATGCCATCTTCCCTAATTTTATTTCATCAACCCAAGTTGATGCTATTAAGGGGGCTGATGCTAACAAGCTAGCACCTTATTTTGAAGTGCCAATTGAGCCTTTCTTCCAAGTAACTAGTGCAATTATCTTTGCCTTCTTGATGGGGATTTCTATTTCTTGGCTTAGAAAAACCAAGCAAGGGGAAACTTTATATAAGGCAGTAGGTGAATTTAATATAATTATTACCAAGGTATTGGAAAAGGCTATAGTTCCTTTTTTACCATTCTTTATCCTAGGAAACTTTGCTAATATGGCCTACCAAGGATCTGTATTTGCAGTTCTTTCAATCTTCTGGAAGATCTTCCTATGCATAATAGCCCTCCATCTAATCTATGTTACAGTCTTGTTTATGATTGCAGGGGGCTATACTGGCAAAAATGCCTTTGTTATGATTAAAAATCAAATAAGAGGATATTTTACTGCTGTGGGTACTCAATCTTCTGCAGCTACCATTCCAGTAAACTTGGAATGTGCAAAGGATAATGGAGTTAGCAAGGGAATATCAGAATTTGTAATTCCTTTGGGAGCTACCGTTCATATGCCTGGCTCTATGATTACAATCACAGCTTGTACTTTTACAATATTAACTATGTATAATATGGACCATTCCTTTGGGGTACTTTTGAAATTAATAATGATACTGGGCGTAGCTATGGTTGCTGCACCAGGAGCACCAGGAGGAGCAGTTATGTCTGCCCTACCATTCTTACCAGTAGTTGGCATAAGTCCAGAATCTACAATGGCTTCACTTTTGATAAGCCTATACCTAACCCAAGATTCATTTGGTACAGCTGCCAATATATCAGGAGATACAGCTCTTGCAGTTGCTATTGATAAGATTTATAATAAAAAGATCCTCGGCAAAAAAGATTGGAAACCTGGAGAAGTTGTAAGTAAATAAGAGAAGTAAAAAGGAGGAGTTATGACAGTAAATGTTTCTCTTTTTGACATAATAGGGCCTAACATGGTTGGCCCTTCAAGCTCTCATACAGCTGGAGCTTGCAAGATTGCCCATACTGCAAGGAGAATGGTAGATAGAAATTTTAATGAAGTAATATTCTACCTCCATGGATCCTTTGCCAAGACCTACAAGGGTCATGGTACCAATAAGGCCTTGGTTGGAGGAGTCTTGGGCTTTGATCCAGAAGACGAAAGAATAATAAATTCCTTTGACTACGCAGATGAAGCAGGAATAAAATATAGCTTTGTTGAAACAGACCTTGGAGATGTTCATCCAAATACTGTAAAAATTGTCTTCAAGTACCCAGATAGGTCAGATTTATCGGTACAGGGATCATCCATAGGAGGTGGAGCTATAGTTATTACACATATGAATGGTAATCCTATAGAATTTAAGGCTAACAAACCTACCCTCTTTATGGCTTATGGGGAACAAAAGGGAGTTATAGCCTTCGTATCTGGAGTCCTACTAGACAATGGCTACAATATAAACACAATGAAGACCATCAAAGAAAATGACAAGGTAATGCTAGTCTGTGAACTAGATGAACCATTGACAGCTGAAGCCTTAGAAACAATTAGAGACGGTAAAGACTTTACCTTTATCAAATATATAGGAGTTTAATATGAAAACTACTATGAAACTACTAAAAGAAAGATGTCGAGAAGAGGGAGTCGAACTTTGGGAGCTTGCCTTAAAAGACGAGCTTGCCATAGGAGATAGGAGTGAAGAAGAAATCTGGGATAGACTCCAAAGAACCCTAGATGTTATGAGAAACTCAGCCAAGGCTGCCCTCGAAACAGAAGTAAGATCAGTAACGGGCATGACTGGGGGCAATGCCAAGTCCATGCACGATTACTTCTTGAAGGGCGAATCAATACTTGGAGAGATCCCATCAATAGCCATGGCTATGGCCCTATCAACATCAGAAATAAATGCTGCCATGGGAATAATAGCCGCAGCTCCAACTGCAGGCTCATCTGGAATTCTACCTGCAAGCCTTATGACCATGGCCTACAAGTACCACTATAGTGACGACGAACTCAAAAAAGCCCTCCTAGTAGCAAGTGCTATAGGTCAAGTAATCTTTGACAATGCGACCTTCGCAGGTGCTGAGGGAGGATGTCAAGCAGAAACAGGATCAGCAGCAGCTATGGCAGCGGCAGCAGTAGTCTACCTCAGAGGCTATGACATAGACATCCAAGAAAATGCTGCAACAGCAGCCATCCTAAACATCTTGGGTCTTGTCTGTGATCCTATTGGAGGTATGGTAGAATTCCCTTGTAATATTAGAAATTCCAACGGAGTTATGAATGCCCTAGCTAGTGCAGATATGGCCATGGCCCATGTAAGAATGGTAGTAACCTTCGATGAGGCAGTAGATGCCCTAAAGAGAGTAGGAGATTCCTTGCCAGAAAGACTTAGAGAAACAGGAGAGGGTGGTATAGCTGTATGTCCATCAGCCCTCAAACTAAAGGCAAAATATATAGACAAAGAAGACTAAAAGAGATAGCCCATGGGTTTCCTGTGGACTATTTTTTAAATACCCATATAATAAAACAAAAAGGGGTAAACAATGAAAGCGCTAATTAACGTAGACTACACCTATGACTTTGTGGCAAAAGATGGGGCCTTGACTGCAGGTGAACCAGCTCAAGCCATAGAAGAAGAAATCGTAAAAATCACAAAAGAAATGCACGATGAGGGAGACTATATAGTATTTGCCATAGACGATCACAAAAAGGACGATACCTATCACCCAGAAACCAAACTATTCCCAGCTCACAACATCCACAAGACTAAGGGACAAGCACTCTATGGAAGACTCCTTGACTACTACAAGGAAATCGAAAACGATGATAATGTTCACTACTACTACAAGACCAGATACTCAGCCTTTGCAGGGACCGACCTTGACTTAAGACTTAGGGAGAGGGATATAAAAGAAGTCCACCTAGTAGGAGTTTGCACAGATATATGCATACTCCACACGGCAGTAGATGCCTACAACCTAGGCTATGATATAGTAATCCACGAAAAAGCCGTAGCATCCTTCAACCAGGCAGGCCACGCCTATGCCTTAGAGCATTTCAAAAACTCCCTAGGTGCAAGGATCATATAAAAAATATACTCTCGCAAGCCACAGGGAATATTTGCGAGAGTTTTTCTTAGAAAGTAACTTCATCCAAGTTTTTGTAAACATAAATAGGTGCTACTAGTATGCCGATTATGTCAAAAGACCGAAATACTAACCGGCTAGACGAACTTTTTTTGTTCTTGGCTATTACATAAGCTGGGAAGGAGAAAGGAATTGTTACTGTAGCCCAAATCCTTAAAAATAAAATTATATACTTGTTTATATTGAGTTCACTGAAGACAATATTAAATCCTACTATTAGGAAAATAACAACTGCCCAAACAACTATGATCGCTATATAGTCAAGGACTGTTTTCGGCTTACCGGGCCCCTGGTAAAATAAGGTCATAAGTAGTTTTTTAAATTTATTCACTTCTAAAATTCACCCCTACAATTATATATACTAAGTGCGATAGATGCTGCTGAAACAATACCACTTAAAGTTTTAGCACTTGTTCCTAGTGCCTTTGCTGCAACAGATATTATCAAATCAGCAGCTTTTCCCCAAGCTTTATCTGCTATAAAGTCTTGTAATGCTTGTAGCAAATCTCCGGTAAATAAGTCCGCAATCCAACCATATTGATCACTAACCACACAAACTATGCCATCTTTAACACTTCTATCTTGTCTTGATAAGTATATTTCATAGATTTGCTCAGCGTTTTTATCGCCTTTGGCAATTTGCTCTTTAAGTAAATCAACGTTTTTTATTATGTAATACCCGTTTTCATCCAAATAACCTATTTTATCGAAGTATAATTCTAATTCATCAGCTAATTTCTTTGTAGCTTTTTCTAATTCTTGCTCACTTATTGTTTCGTTATTCACATTTTCTTTTGATGCTAATACAGGCTGGGTCACAAAAGGGAAAACCATAGCAAAAGTCATCATCACTGCAAAAATTTTAATTTTAAATTGTTTTAAATTCTTCATAAAATCCTCCTATATTATTGATTTATTCCCTGTTAATAATTATATACCCGTAGGCAAATGTTTTTAAACAATTGTTTGTGGTATAACCAAGATTCAAATATACTTTGACAAGTTGGCTTTTGTATTGTTAAATATTAAGGCGAATATAAATAGGAGATGTGTATGGATAAGAATATAGATTTAACTAAGGGACCTATATTTAAAACCCTTGTCAGACTTTCCATTCCCCTTGCTCTGACGGCCTTTATTCAAATAGCCTATGGTTTTGTTGATACTATTTGGATAGCAAGGATTGGAACTGATGCTGTGGCTGGGGTTGGCATAGCAGGCTTTGTCTTTTGGATAGCAAATTCCCTAGGCCTTATACCCAAGGTCGGTACAGGTGTCTTTGCTTCTCAGGCTTATGGTGAGGGTAATGAAGATGAAACGGTCAGGGTTATTAATAATGGAATGATCCAGGCAGTCCTTATAGGGCTTGTCTTTTCGGTCTTTGTCTTGCTTATTAGGAACAAGTTTATAGAGCTTTACAATCTTGGAGGTCCGGCAGATGAGGCAGCTAAGGAATATCTTTTTATAATAGGGCTGGGACTTATATTATTTTTTATAAATCCGATGTTTTCTCAAGTTTATACAGCCCTAGGAGATAGCTTAACCCCTTTTAAGATTAATGCCCTAGGTCTTGTTGCTAATATGCTCCTTGATCCTTTGATGATTTTTGGCTATGGATTCCTTCCTTACCTTGGTGTTAGGGGGGCAGCCCTTGCGACTGTATTAAGTCAGATAATAGTAAGTATAGCCTTTATAATTTCTATAATAAGAGATAAGGGACTTATCAAGAAAGCCTTGACTAGGATTGACTTTATGGAAAATTGGCAGGTGGAAATTTTTAAGCTAGGTCTACCTGCAGGACTATTAAGTGGCTTCCATGCTTCTATTTCTATGATATTAAATAGGTTTATGGCAGACTTTGGACCGACACCTGTGGCAGTTGCATCTATTGGCTCACAGATAGAGTCTATCTCATGGAATACAACCGAGGGTATCCAGGTCGGTATCCAGGCTCTGGTAGGGCAGAATTATGGGGCCAAGAACCTTGCTAGGGTAAGGGATTCTGTTAAGGTAAGCTTTAGCCTAGTAGCAGGGATTGGACTTGTGGGATCTCTCGTCCTATTTATCTTTAGGTACAGGCTCTTTGCCTTATTTACTCCAGGAGACTTGGAAGCTATAAGACTAGGGGCTGACTACCTCTTTATCTTATCATTTAGCCAGTTCTTTATGGCAGTTGAGATAGGTCTTGCAGGATGCTTCAATGGTCTATCCGACACCATGACCCCTGCCCTTATAGGAATAAGCATGAACCTCTTGAGGATACCTATGGCCCTTATCTTGATGAGCTTTATGGGAGTCCATGGAGTATGGGCGTCAATGTCCATTAGTTCGATCTTTAAGGGAATCCTCGCCATGTCTTTGATAGTAAAAAAACTAAGAAAGCTAAAACATAGAAATATTAGCAATTAAAGGCCAAGATTTGCCGGGAAATGAATTTTAAGCTCGGCAAGTCTTTTATATTTAATGATTGAAGACTACTTATAGAAAATAAGCTTATCAAAAGAATTATCATTACTAATGATTCTTGTAGGATTTATAATACTTGCAATAGGATGAAATCTACAATTTAAAGGGAGAATTAGTGAATGATAAGTTATAAAAAAGCCCTTACCAGTCGGTAGAGGCTTTAATGATAGGATATGAGCTTTGTTTTAACTATTAGCCAAGATGGATTTCCTCAAGCTAGGAATTTTTTAGATCTCTTAGAAGTTGCTCTATTGTTTTATGGCTTATGGGATCTATAAATTTTGGGGATATTTCATTTAAAGGTTCCAAGACAAAGGCCCTTTCTCTCATATAGGGATGGGGGAGACTTAGTCTTTGTGTGTTTATGACAAGGTCATCTATAAGGATTATGTCGATGTCTATGTTTCTAGGCCCCCGTGCTTCTTTTCTGACCCTACCCATAGTATTTTCTATACCTTGTAGGTGGGCAAGGAGGTTGTGGGGAGTGTAGGTGGTCATTATTTCTATACCTGCATTGAGGAAGTCATCTTGGTCTTCCTTGCCCCAGGCCTTGGTTTTGTAGTAGGAAGATTTTTTCTTTATCTCGGTGTAGTCATCTTCTATAAGGGAGATAGCCTTATTGAGGTTGGATTTTTTATCTCCCATATTTGATCCTAGGGAGAGAAGTGCCCTGTGTCGTTTTCTCTTTATTTCTATATAGACAGTATCTAGATCTAGACCTACTGGTGCCCAGGGTTTTTTGACCCTTAGCCTTACTTCATTTACAAGGGGGTAGGTCCTTAGGATATATTGGGCGACTTCTTCGCTAGCACTTTCTATGAGGTCATGTGACTTGTCGGTAAAGACTTTTTTTACTCCATGGGCTAGATCCCCGTAGTGAACGCTCTTTGTGAGGTCTTCCTTTATAGCTGCCTCTTGGCAATCAAGTCCTAGGTCTATATCAATGAGAAACTTTTGACCCAGTGTCTTTTCCTCAGGGAAGACTCCGTGGTTGGCAAAGACTACCAAGTCCCTTGCAACTATCCTATCCATTGTAGGAACTCTTTTTCTTTCCCTCTGCCATAATTTCTGTAGTCATAGCCAAGGCTTCCTTGTTTGCTTTTACATCATGGACCCTAAAGATAGAAGCACCAAGAGTCGCTCCATAGACAGTGGTCGCGATAGTACCAGCTAGTCTATCTAGGGGATTATCTACTCCGGTTGCAGCTCCTATAAATCTTTTCCTAGAAGTTGCTAGGAGGACTGGGTAGCCAAGTTTTACATAAGAGTCTAGGTATTTTATGGCTTGGAGGTCCCACTTGTAGTTTTTGGCAAAGCCTACTCCAGGATCGAGGATTATCTTATCGTCCCCAATGCCTGCTTCCTTGGCAAGCTTTATGGACTCCTTGATATCTTCTACATAGTCAATTTTAAAGTCCTTATATTCTGCCACTTCCTTATTGTGCATAAGGATAACTGGGGAATCGTGTTTTTTGACAACATCTTTCATATCGGGGTCCTTTTTGAAACCCCATATATCGTTGGCTATGTCTGCCCCAGCGCTTAGGGCAAGGTCCATAGACTCAGCTTTGTAGGTGTCTATTGATATAGGAATATCGGAAAACTCCCTTATTTTTTCTATAACAGGCAAGACCCTATCCATCTCTTCCTTGAAAGATAGGGGAGTGTGGCCAGGTCTGGTAGATTCGCCACCTATATCTATTATATCAACCCCTTCTTCTATCATTTGCCTAGCGTGGCTCACTGCCTTCTCAACTGTATCAAAATGTCCTCCATCAGAAAAGGAATCAGGGGTAACGTTTAGGATACCCATAATATATTTTTCATTTTCAAAGTCAAATTCTGTATTTCTAATCTTCATACTTCCTCCTTAGTAGCTTATCTCTAGGTTCATTTTTTTCTTAGGCCAATTACACTTTTGTTGGGCAGGGCATACTAGGCAGGGCCTTGAGAGCTTATCTGCCTTATAGAAAATAGCAGAGAAGTCATCTCCACCCTTATCCTGCCTATGATTTCCTATAGCTCCTAGGATCAGAGTCTTATCGTCCTTATTAAAATCACTTTCTATCAAAAATTCCTTGGCTAGTTCAAAACTTGCTTGGTCGTGCTCCCTGCCAGTCTTATACTCGCTCACCCTCCCTATATCGTGGAGGAGGGCAGTGGTATAAATTAAGTCCTTACTTATATCGAGCTCTGCTTCTAGGGTGAGGATATAGGAGATCCTAGCAACCGACAAGAAGTGATTCAGGTCGTGTTTGCAAAATATCCTATCTTTTTCCAGGTAGTTAAGCTCCTTTAAAATTTTTTGGTATTTTTCTGAAAAGAAAATCTTGTTAGTGTTTTTCATAGACCCATCATCTTGAAGGCATCATCCTTGTCAATATCACCCAGACTCACCACAGACCTTGTATAGGTGCCAGGCTTTTTGACACCCCTCATATTCATACACATATGCTCAGCATCAGTAACAACCACAACACCCTTAGCGTTTAGGTCATCCATAATGGCCTTTGCTACTTGGAGGGTGATCCTCTCTTGGAGTTGGGGTCTCTTGGCAAAAACATCCACAGTCCTAGCAAGCTTAGATAGGCCTGCTACCCTGCCATTTGGGACATAGGCAATAGAACACTTGCCCCAGAAAGGAAGCAAGTGGTGCTCACACATAGAAAAAAAGGGAATATCATTTTCTGCTACCATAGTCTCAGATACCAGTTCAAAGGTTTTGGCTAGGTGCTCCTTTGGATCTTGGTCTAACCCTTGAAAGATCTCCTCATACATCCTAGCAACCCTCTGAGGAGTTTCGATTAGCCCCTCCCTATTAGGATTTTCTCCAATCGCATCTATTATCATACTTACTGCTTTTTCAATCTTTTCTCTATCCATTTTTCTCCTAAAGGATGTGAAAAGGGGAAGCCTTTAGAAACTTCCCCTAGTAAATACATATTTACAAAGCGGAAGCGATAGACGCCTTTTAACCTTAATGCGAGTTTCCACATCCCATAAACTCCATCTAACATCGTCTATCTACTCTTTGTAAGTTCATTATAGTATTAGGATAAGAATTATTCAAATTATGTCTATAATATTACTTAATCATACAAGGATAAGACTAAGCATATTTTTTATTAATGAAGCTAAGAGGATTTGGAAAATAAAAAATAAAAACCAAAATGAAATATAGGGCATAAATGCTTTTTGAGCTATAAACTTTGGGTTAGGCAATATATTTTACAAAAAAATTGAAATTATTTAAAAAGAAGTTATATTAATTTCATCAAGTCATATTGATAATACAATAATTAATTAAATGAGATAAAATGAAAAAGATAATTAGAGAGATTTTTTGCCTGCTAGCTATATGTTCTTTTACAGCTTGTGGCAATAATAGTACTGAAAATCAAGCGAGTACTAGTTCGGATGAGGCGACTGATAATAAGGGGCTAGAAGATAAGAGCTACATTGATGATACATTCGCTCCTATGGGATTTAGGGATGAAAAGGGAGAGCTTGTAGGTTTTGATATTGACCTTGCCAAGGACCTTGCAAATAAACTCGATATAGAAATAGAATTTCTACCTATTGATTGGTCAATGAAAGAAACCGAACTAAATCAAGGAAATATTGATATGATTTGGAATGGTTATTCCATAACAGAAGAAAGAAAGGAAAAAGTTGCATTTTCTGACCCTTATATGAGCGATAGGCAATTTATAGTTACCCTAAAGGAGTCTAATATAAATAGCAAAAAGGACCTAGCTGGCAAAACAATAACAGTGCAAGAAAACTCTTCAGCCATAGATGCTATGAACAAGGACCAAGAATTTGTAGACTCTATTGGAAAACAAGTAGAATATCCTACTAATAACGAATGCTTTGCTGATATAGAGAGCAAAAGATGCGATGCCATAGTAATAGATGAACTGTATGCACGCTATTATATAAAAACCAGCAAGAAAGAAGATAAATTTAAAATACTTGATGAAACTTTTGACAAAGAAGACTTTGCTATTGGGATGAGAAAAGAAGATAAGGCTTTGCTAGAAGCAGTAAATAAGGCTCTAAAAGAGCAAAGAGAAGATGATACCTACGACAAGATATATAAGAAATGGTTGGTTGAATAATTATGGAAATTATACAAAGGTTGTATCCACTTCTAAAGGAAGGGTTTTACAATTCATCGAAAGTATTTATAATAACCCTTGTGGTTTCAATTGTTATAGCCATACCTATTTCTTGTGCTAGGCTTTCTAAAGATAAGCTTATAAGCTCCTTAGTTAAAACATACATATATGTAATGAGGGCGATACCACTATTACTACAATTAATGTTTATATTCTTTGCTTTGCCTATGCTTCCAGGCGTAGCCATAAGCCTAGATAGGTTCCCGTCGATATATCTCGCCTTTATACTAAATTATACGGCATACTTTGCAGAGATATATAGGAGGCATCCAATCAATAGATAGGGGACAATGGGAAGGTGCTAAGGTCTTGGGACTTTCCAAAACTTATACCTTTGCTAGGGTAATATTTCCCCAAGCCCTTTACAGAGTATTTCCATCTATATCCAATGAAGTAATATCCTTGGTCAAGGATACATCATTAATATATATTTTGGGAGTTACCGATATACTAAAAGCAGCAAAATCAGTATCAAACACTATGGCATCCATCATGCCCTACCTATATATCGGTATAATATACCTCTTGATAGTTGCAATCTTAACAAAAATATTAGAGAAAATAGAAGAAAAAGTATCGATTTAGGAAATGCTATGGAAGTAAAGATAAAAAATCTAAAAAAATCATTTGATAAAAAAATAATTTGGGACAAGCTCTTTTGTAATCTTAGGTCAGGAGAAATTGTTTCAATCCTTGGGAGGAGTGGTGAAAGAAAGACTACCTTTTTGAGAGTTATAAACGGACTAGAAGACTTTGACTCAGGTCAAATACTCATAGATGATAAAATTTATAATCCTCAAAACCAAGAAAAAAGACAAATCGGCATGGTATTCCAATCATATAACCTATTTGCAAATATGAATGTCTGGCAAAATCTAACCCTAGGACCTAAATACCACAAAATGAAAAAAATACTATGGAAGAAAAAGCAAATAAGTTATTAAATTTATTGGAGATTTCAGATTATAAAAACCAAAAAATATCAACATTTTCTGGCGGCCAAGCTCAAAGAGTAGCCATAGCTAGAGCTTGCATGCTAGATCCTAAAATCCTTTGTTTGGATGAGCCGACCAGTGCCCTTGATAAAGAAGCCATAGAAAATTTGATAAAAATAATAAAAATTCTTAAAGTACAAGACATACTTGTGATAATAGTAAGCCACGACCTTGATTTTGTAAAAAATATCGGATAGAATCTTGACAATAGTGGATGGCGAGTTTAAGGAGGTTAAAAAGAAAAATCTTTAAGCTAACTTGATAATATTTTACATTATTTATAGGAATCCTTAGTATTTATATAAATTTCATAGTTATAAAAATTAATTAATAAAAATACTTGACAAAGAAAATAATGCTGGTAAAATGAAAAAAAAAATATAGGAGGAAAATATTATATGGAAGTCGCTTTGGAAAAAAAAGAAGTTTTAATAAACAAAATTATGAGCTTAGGTATAAGTGAGGATAAATCGTTATTGGATATATACGTTGATAATAATTTTGATGAATTAATTGATTTTGAAGACTTTTGTAATCTAATTCAATACAATACAAGTCCACTTGACGAATCGCTAATAAAAGATAATACGGATGTTCAATGTGGCATTAAAATTGGATCCTTGTATCTTAATGTATAATTGAGGTTTTTAAATGTTAGAAGAAAAATTGAAAAAGATATTGGAAGATTACATTGAAAGTGGGGATTTTAGAAAAAAATCTTATTTAGATCTATACATAGATAATGATTTGTTTATAGATATTACTTATGAAGAGTTTATGTGCTTTGTTAAGAATAATAAATTAGAATATAAGGATATAGACAATAATGTTAGCATTGGCTCTTTTTATATAGAGAAATGATGCGCAATGTTTGATATAATATTTGTTGGTGAGCTTGTTATATATAATAACGGGAATTCTCCTTATATAGGTCAGCTTATTTTAAATCAAATTTTAAAAGATAAAGGGTATAACTCTTTTGTCTTTAATACTTTTGATTTTTACAATGATAACGATATAGGAAATTATTATACTTTAGAGTCTATTGAAAAGGTAGGAAATCATATTCTTGAACTAGATCCTAAAATAATAAGCTTATATACTGTATGTGAGACATTTCCACTGACCTGTTTATTAGCTAAATATATTAAAAGTAAGAATGATAGTATCTTTATTATATTTGCTGGACCTCATGCTTCTTTGTTGGGAAATGAAATTTTGATTAATCTAGATTATGTCGATATTGTTGCTTATAGTGAGGGAGAATATGTTGTATCTGATATATTGAATTGTTTGATAAAGAAGAATGTCGATTTATCACAAATCAAAGGTATCTACTATAGAAAAGAAGATGAAATTGTGAAAACCAGTTCACCTGAACTAGTAGCCAATATAAATTTACATAAGTATTATATTAAAGATTTGATGAAATTTTGTGATAACAATTCAAGTGTCAACTTGGAAGGTGGCAGGGGTTGCCCGTACAATTGTTCATTTTGTACAACATCTATATTTTGGAAAAGAAAAGCGAGATTGAAGCCTGTCGAAGATTTGATTTCTGAAATTGAATATTATATAGAGAGATACAGAATAAATAATTTTAACATAATTGATGATCTATTTACTTCTAATAGAATATATATAACCGATTTCTGTAATAAAATATTAGAGAAAAATATAAATATATTATGGTCGTGTTCGTCTAGAGCAGATACTTTAGATAATAAAATAATAGATTTAATGAAATCATCAGGATTAAAAAGCATTTACATGGGTATAGAATCGGCATCTGATGTTATACAAAATGATATAAATAAGAATTTAAATATAGGATATGCAAAAAAAATTATTAAATATTTAGCAAATATAGGAATAGATGTAACTGTTTCGTTGATATATGGCTTTGCCAATGAAACTTTAAATGAATTTAAGAAAACTATTGATTTTTATGAGGATTTTTTTGAATATAATAATATAAATTTACAATTACATATCTTTTCACCGTACCCTAAAACTGAAGAGACTAATAAAGTAGTAGATAAATTATTTTTGAATGAAGAATCTCTACATTTACCATTACATCAGTACAAAATATTAAAGAACAAAGATTGTAAAGTATTTGTAGAAAATAACAAAGAATTATCATCCTCTTTTTATGATTTTGATAGTGAAATAAGACAGGATTACGCTGTTATATCAACTTTGAATGAGATCCTAATGACTATGAAAATATATTTTCCAATTATAATAGAAAATTCAGTCAAAAAAATTGGTATGCTGAAATTATATAAAATGATGGAAAAAGATTTAAAGTCAATTAAGTCAGATATATCTAAAATTGAAGAAATAGATGATGACTTCGAATATAAATATATAAACAAAATAAAGGAGCTAATTAATGAAGAGTATTTTAAGCCGATACTAATTGGAGATTTCAAATATATATATTTTTTAGAGTTAAAAATTCTGAATAAATTATTATTTGTAAATAAAAAATGCTTTTTTTCTATATACTCAAAGGTAAATATAAAGAGATTGTATTTAAATAAAGAAATTGAATTAAATTCCGGAATATATGTGATATATGGGGATTTATTTAACTTCGATTTTTCTTATTGCACTAATGAGAAAGATTACGAAATAAGGGAAAAAATACTTATTAAATCAGGCTATGAGCCTATTGGAGAGTTAAATGAATTATAATTCTTGTGCAATTGAAGTAAATAAAAAATGTATTTTATCATGTGCACATTGTTGTCAGGACTATAAGTATGGTTATGAGTATATTTCTTTTTCTTATTTCAAAAAAATGATAGATGAAATATGTAAATGTGATAGAATTAAAGCAATATGTCTAACTGGAGGAGAACCTTTTTCGAATACTGATATATTAATCAAGTATTTTGAAATATTGGCTAATACTGGTAGGTATCTAACGTTAGTAACGAGTGGGTTACGGGCTAATAATTATGATTTTACTTATTCACTTCTAATTAAATTAAATAAACTTGGCTTAAAAATGATAACAATTAGTGTAGATGAGTTTCATTATAAATTTGTCAAAAGTCAAAATTTAATAAATTTGTTGAAGGCTTGTAATAAATTAAATATTAAAAGTGAAGTGCAGATTGCAATTATTAATAGCAGTAACTTATCTGAAAATATAAACCCTATAAAAAAATATTTAGCAAGATCAAATATCAGAGTTTTCCCTGTTTATCCGATTGGCAGGGCTAGTATAATAGAAAAAGAGGAAATAATTAATTATGATTTGTATGATAATTTAAAATGCGGAAAAGGATATTCTTTCGAAATAGAGTATGACGGATCAGTTAATCCTTGTTGTTCACCTTATGCTAAATATATAGATTTACATTTGGGTAATATATATCATGATAGTATATTTAAGATTCTTAAAAATCTTGAGAATCATTTAATACTTTTATATCTTAGAAATAAAGGATTTAGACCTTTTATTAAAATAGCTGAATCAAAAGGTATAGCTTGCCCTGATAGAGTAACTTCATCTTGTGAATTGTGTTATTACCTTTTTTCAGATAATAAGTATCTTGATTACATTTTATCACTTAATGATTACTTGACAAAGGAGAAATAATGAAAAAGAAAATATATTATATATTAATAAGTTTGCTGTTGCTTATTACAGCTTTAACCTTATCTATGATGGGAATATACACAGGAAAAATTGTAACAGCTATTTCAAATTTGGATTTAAACGCTTTTAATATAAGCTTATTTGTTATGCTTCTTCTTGTAATTATTAATTTTACATCTTCAAACATAGCTTTTAGAATGATATTTAATTTAGGTATGGAAGAGTTTACCTTTTTAAAGAACGAAATATTTAAAAGGGACATAAGAAGTAAATCGGAGGCAAATATAGCCAATTATACCACTAATACGGAGGCACTTTATTCTAGCAGATTTATGGTTATCTTTAATATGATAAATTTATTTTTCACCATGATTTTTGCTGTACTTTCAATAATTTATGTAAATTTCAAATTGCTACCTATAGCTGTAATAGCTTCAGCTTTGCCTCTAGTAGGACCTATAATTTTCGGAAAAAATATCGAGAAAAAATCCAAGGCTTTTAACAGTTTTTATGATTTTTATCAAAAGTATATTGCAAAGAGAATAGGAAATAAAAATGAATTTATAAGGTATCAGATTGAAGAAGAAGTCGTAAAAGAAAAAAATCTAATTGAAACACAACATGAACAAAATAGAAAAGATTTAAAGTCTATAAATATCCTATCCAACATAAGTTCACAAAGTTTAGGTTCATTATCTTATTTACTTATATATTTGTCAGGTGGTTATTTGGCTTTTAAGGGAGAGATAGAAATAGGAGCAATACTGGCAGTCGTACAGCTTATGAATTATTTAGTTGATCCTGTCATTTCTCTGGCATCACTTATGAATATGTACAAGGAAGCTAAGCCTATATACGATAAGGTAAAAGATTCTCTAGTTACTCCTATAGTAGAAAGAGAAAAAGTACAGTTATCAAAACCAATTGAATTAATAGCTAAAAATATTGATTTTTCTTATGACGATAAAGTTATATTAAAAGATTTTTCCTATAAATTTAACTATGGTAAAAAATATTTAATTAGGGGAGAAAGCGGAAAGGGAAAGTCTACCCTTGCCAAAATTCTAGCCGGTGAAATATCTCCTAAAAGTGGTGAAGTTTTGTTAAATAATCAAGATATATCCAGTTTTGACTTTAGAGATTATATTTTGTATGTAGATCAAAAGCCTACTATATTGGATAAAAGTGTAGAAGAGAACATAAAATTCTATAGATCAAGTAATATGGATATACAGGCCTTGATGGAAAAAGTTAATTTAAAGAAAAATCAAGATAACTTAGTTAGCTCCGAAGAAGGTCTATCTGGTGGAGAGATGATGAGGATAGCTATATTAAGATCTCTGGTCGATGTAAATCCTATAATGATATACGATGAACCGACTTCAGCTATAGATCAGGTAAATTCAAATACAATATTGAATGAGCTACTTTCCTTGGATTCAACAGTAATAATAATCTCCCACAAAATGGATGATAATATGATCAAGAAATTTGATGAAGTTATTGAGATATAGTAAGAATATTAGAATTTTCAATAGATATAAGGATTTATGAAAAAAGCACAAGATATATGTAGGCTTGCCGCTATTATAGCTATTTGTGTAATATTTAGAGTATATGTTAAAGTATTACCAAATGTTCAAATCTTAACACCTATGGTTGTTTATTATGCAATTAAAAGAAAGATGTGTGAGGCAAATATTATAAGTACATTGGTTTTGATAATAAGCGCTTTTTTTATAAGTCTGGATTTTTGGATTATTTTACAGATACTGTCTTATTTTGTAGTGATAATATTTGCTTATACATTTAATAAATTTGCTAATAAGAATAGTTACTATATTTCTCTTATTATGTTTTTATCAGGCTTTGTTTACGGATTTTTTATTACGATTTTACAAAGTCTGTTATTAACAGGGTTAAATAATTTTTGTGTTTTATATTTAAGCTCTTTACCTTTTGATTTATACTATGGATTAGGTAATTTGTTCATATATTTTTTTATAATAAGAAATATAAAAAATTATATCATATAACTATAGGGTGAAAAATATAAATTAAGGCTCTTTGTCAAATCGTCTTGGTAAAAAACAATTATCAAACTTAGCTAAAACCTGGAAATAGTATAGGAGGAAACAAAATTATCAAAAGCCATATCATTTATAGAAACCTTCGTAGTAAGAGCGAATAAAATAGACCTCTTAACTTGGTTGGAAATACAACAATACTTATCAACAATAATAGAAGAAACAAGAAAATAACGACCATAAGACTTGCAAAACATCTTTTATTTCTTCAAATAAATAATAAGAGGATAATCAAAGCCTTACAAGAGAAATTAGAACAAGAATGATTGATTAGCATTAATAAGCGAATACTTAACTCTCCTAATAACCTTATGGTCAATACCATACGAAAATTCTGTATTAGGGTCTTTGATATTTAGCAAATTTGTAAAAAAATAAGAAATAGACATATTTAATCTCCTTTAATGTTTTGTTGTAGTTAATTTAATCATAAGGTAAATGATTAAATATGTCTTCTTTTTTTAAAAATCGAATTATAAAAAGTGACAAATCAATCAATAACCATTACCAACACGATATGTTATAGACCCTAAATTAATAACAAAGGCAATATAATATTATTAAGTAAAGAGTAAGAAAATATTGGAAATAAAGTACAAATAACCCTTAAGTTGTTTTGTAATTTA
>JALEUV010000005.1 GCA_022780515.1 Anaerococcus sp.
TAACTAATTGAATCTTCAAATCCTTCATCTAATATTTTTAGACTTGCTTCGTATCTCTTATCTTTTTCATATTTGTTGAAAATTTCATCTTTAACTTTTCTAGCTAAATTGATATCTTTGATTTTATATAAGGCTTTAACATCGGCTCTAAATTCTTCCGTATTTTTCTTTGGTGATTTTTCTAATAAAATGTGCTTGGCATCTTTGCCAAGAAACATTTGTGAATGATTCTTTTATCGCCCTAACTAAACCTTTGTGTGAGTCGCTTATTACCATCTTAAGTCCTGATATTCCTCTTTTTTCAAATATTCAAAGAAATTGGACCAACTACTTACTGTTTCTCCTTGACTTATATCTAGACCTAGTATTTCACGCTTACCTTGTATATATTACTTTTATTTATTGCTTTTTATTGTTATATAAAAAATACGAGTTAGGGTTTAATTTCACCCTAACTCATATTTTGTACAACCTTCAACGAAGGCTATCTATTCTCTATTTTCATGTCCTATAGAGAAAAATAGAATTGATATAGCTACTAATGTTATTGACAAAGGCAACGCACTAGCAATTAATGCTTCTGGAATATAATCACCAAATACACATATTTTTAATAGATATATAATAATTAATGCAAAGCTTACTCCCAAACAGCATTTACAAATATAAACAATGTTTCTCATAGCCACACCTAATGATCTTCAGAATAACTACGAATAGCTGGTACATTTACACTAACATAATATGTTTTAGTCCATAGAACACCATCCCAATTACTTCTATGCTCTTGTACAACTTTTACTGAATGCTTATGTGTGCCTTTTTGATAATAGAAATCCCTTGTTCTTGCACTGCCAGTAGGGCCAGAAAAATATACTTTTTCAGAAACAGTTTTACTACCAGAGGCACTCATACCAAATGCGTTAAATATAGATTTTTTAGCTCCACTCGGAAAATTTCCACTTATATTGCCAGATATAGTAGCTGTTACTGTTCTTGAACTCTCATAACTAGCCCCTTTTGCAATGCTTATTATAAAATATGGATTTGATAACCAGTTCCATTTCGATGTTATTCCTTGATCATATACCTTATAAGTGTCATACTCCCTATAATTATCCCTTAATAAAATTGGATCTTCATCAGTGGAGTCGAAGGCACCCAAATAAACTTCATCAACTCCATTATACTCGAATAATTCGCCTTGCCTCACATTAACATCATTTGTCTTTTCTTGTGCAAATACACTAGTAGGAACTACCATTGTCGTTATTAACATCATCATCGCCAATACTGTAGCAAACATTCTCTTTCTCTTTTTTAACATTTTACTTACCTCACTTTCGAATTACATTTACGAATATTAACAACCTAAAGTTAATGTATCTCCGTTTTTGTACCTTTGAGGATTTTTATAATTGCTCAAACACCACCTCACTCTTTTATATGTAACCAATAATCTTTTACTGACTATCAGCACAATTACACTTTGAACATCTATACCTACCTGTATCATCTAAATCAAAAATCTTATACATACAAACTCCTAAAGCATTTGCTATATCATTAGCGGTCTTTAAACTAGGAATCGTTTTCCCTGTTTCTATTTTATTTATACTCGTCCTTGAAATCCCTACTTTTTTTCCCAGTCTATGTTGCGATAAACCTAGAGGTTTACGATATTTCTCAATTCTATTATTCATAATTTCACCTTTCTTTAGTTAACTATAGTTTAACATAATTATGTTTGAATGTAAATACTTTTTTATATTTTTGATTACCTTTTCCTACTTTGTTATTACATAATATCTATGCTAATATTTTTACATTTTTTCTAATTACTCTAAGTGTTTCTTTAAATTCTTTTGTCTTTGTTGCTTTTTCTAGTAGGAGTTTTATTTCTTCATCTGTCAGTTCTTCTGCATTTTCTATAAGGCTTTCTAAGAAAAGCTTCCCTTGTTATGAGCCTATGAGTTCTTTCTTTTCTTCTTTTTGCTATGTCTTCGTTTAATATCTATTTTCTTGATTTTTCTTCTGTATCGTCATTTTGTCTTTTATCTCTTTTGACTCTTATCGTATTTTTTCTAAATATTTCATACTTATCCCTTTCTTGTAATATAAAAATAGCACCTACAGTCATAAGTGCTATTAATTCCAATAAACAAATAATAATAAATTTTATCTTCTATTGTTCAAATCAATTTAACTAT
>JALEUV010000007.1 GCA_022780515.1 Anaerococcus sp.
TATCTCTTAAAATAATTTTTTTAACCATCTCAACTAATTTATATCTACATACTTGTCTTATCGCTGTGCATTATCTCTAGCTTTATTAGTGAGCTATATTCTCTACTCTTTCTAAGATTTTCATCATAAAAATTTCTCCTAGCTGATTTTTGTTCAGAAAGTTTTTTTAAATACCCTTTTCCTCCCAATAATAGCTTCACAGTTGCTTTTTCAAGTTCTTTGACAATACTTATGACGCTTTTCCCTTCTAAGTACCAATTAAATATTTTCCTGATGCAATATTAATATAAGCATATATAAGCTTTCAATTGGAATCATAAGATGTAAATCTAGTTAAAGCAGATATTTGTGCAATTAAACTATTTAACTGGTTTTTATCTATCAAGATCTGTCGATCTTAATCGTACACAGGTCTCTACTCACTAGATTTGAAATTATTTTATAAGATAATTTCAGATTTAATTTGTATTCATATCAAATTCCTTAACTCAATTTAATAATTATATGATTTTTATAATATCCTGATAATTAGCTTGATCCATCCTGTTCATTCCACCTAAAATATTCACAGTGTCTACACCCCCTGCAATAATCTACAAATGTACTGTTTCCACATGGTATTTTTCAAATAGAAAAATGGCTTCTAAGATTTCTTCTAAAATCCTAAAATCCACCTGTTTCAACAGTTTTATAACTTTTTATTTTATTTTCTTGACATCAATACTACCGTCTAAGCCGTCGAATCTTGCCAATCGAAGCTCCCTTATTAGTCGCTTTTCTTGGAGATTCTTGGCATTAGACCTACCTCTGTCGCTACTTCGATTCGCTGTGCGATCTCGTACCAATAGGGTTAGGGCTTGAACACGGCTTAAGTGGTCAGTATGAATAAAATTTCAGGACAAAAGAGGACAAAAGGGGACGTGTAATTTTTGTCTTGTCTTTGTCTCCCACGTCACCTTTTGTCTACTAACTTTTGCATGCTTAAATATTAAAAAATTGGTAAAAATGCTAAGTGGATTATAAGATGGTGGAGGTGTATTAAGCAAATTTTCTACTTTTTTTCAAGCATTATTAGAAATATACTTATTAATTAATATTAAAGGAAAAAAGCATCGATAATTTACTTATTTAAGTAAATTTGTCGACGCTCTGAGATGCCTTCTTTTAAAGGCATCTTGATTATATCCTTATATTTTATTTTACTTGATATTGTAAATCTTGACCTTTTATGGCTCTGATTGCTTCTTTTGCAGCAGTCTCTGCCATTTCGTTTCTTGCTTCTATAGTATCATTTCCTATGTGCGGACTAAGTACTACTTGTTTCATTTTTATAAGTTCTGAATTTATATTGGGTTCTTTTTCGTGTACATCTAAGCCTGCTCCTGCTATTTTGCCTTTTTTTAAAGCTTCTACTAGAGCTTTTTCATCTACAACTGCCCCTCTTGACGTATTTATCAAATAAGCAGATTTTTTCATAAGCCTCAATTGTTCTTTTGCTATTAAATGATAATTTTCTTTTGTATAATTCACTTGTAAAACCACATAATCTGTAATTTTTAAGCCCTCTTCAAGGTCAATATATTTTGCCCCGATTTCTTCTTTAGCCTTATCAAATCTTGATAAATCACCATGATTATAAAAATATATCTCCATATTAAAGGCCTTTGCCATACGCCCTATCTCTTGGCCAATTTTGCCAAAACCTACTATCAATAATTTTTTATAGGAAACTTGGTGACCTCCCAAATATCCCATAACTTGCCGACCAGAAAAGGAATTTTCTTTTACGATTTTTTGATTTTCTAAAAGTTTTCTAGATACTGCCAAGATTAGAAGAAGAGCATGTTCTGCAGTTGATGCTATTGAATTTCTAGAAGGTGTGTTTGAGAGCAATATCCCTTTTTGACTCGCCTTTTTGTTAGCTATATTATTAACTCCGGCACCTACATTTGCAATCATCTTTAAATCTTTACTTTTTTCTATAATTTCATCTGTAATTTCTACATTAACTCCCGAAATCAAAGCATCTGCTCCCTTTAGATTTTTTATTATCTCTTCTTTATCTGGAGTGTCCAACTTGTCATGCATTAAAAGTTCAATACCTTCATCTTTAATAATTTTTTGTGCTGATTGTGGCAATTTTACCGCTGAATAAATTTTTGACATTATTAGCCCCCTATAGTTAAGCTTTCAATTTTTAAAATATTTTTATATATTTTTTTAATTATCACAGTCTTTATAATTAGTTTTTACCCAATTGCATCTTTTATTAATCTATTAGTTTTTTTGCTAATAAAAATTTATATTAATCTATAAAGTAAAGAAAGCTTTACTTTATAGATTTTTTTGTTTTTATATAATAAGAAACTATTGCCAAAGTCATTGTTATAAGCCCACCTATTGTGAAAATCAAAACTCCTTGGCCTCCAGTAAATGGATACTCAAGACTTTCATTTTTTATAATTACAGGATTTTCAAAATCATTTACAAGAGTATCTTTTGATATTTGCCCATCTTCTAGATTTAGAGTATATATTTTTCCCTTATCTACTTTAAACTTATACAAATGAGGATCTGTTGGCAATTTATAGCCAAATTTTGCCTTTACTTCTTTTATTCTATAAGTTCCATCAGATAAATTTTCAAATGAAAATCTACCAGAACTATCACTTTCTACTGTACATGCTTCTTCTTTTTTTCTACAAAATCTGCATGTTGGTTTATAGGATGAAAATTATTATTTAAATCTTCTTTTTCAAGAATAAATAGAGTCCCACTTAATTTTTTATCTATATTATTCTTATCCACTTTTTCAAAAACTATATCTGCCTTAATTTTTTCATTTATTATAGTTGTTGTATTATCCTTAATATTTATAATATTTCCATTTACAAGATATAGGTCACCACCTTCTTCAGC
>JALEUV010000061.1 GCA_022780515.1 Anaerococcus sp.
TTTTCCAATATGGTAAACTAATCAATAGTCCTATTATATTCAATATCAGATAAACTACTGATGTAATCATAGCATCCTTATTTTTAATCATCCTATTATCAACAGCAGCATGAGTAGTTAAAAATGGTGGATTCATATAAGATAAGAGCCATACATTTACACTTATAGCTACTATAAATATTAGTACAAGAGGACTAAACGGTAGCAGTTCAAAAAATGGCATCAGAATTAATAGAAATACTGTACTAGCTGTTATTAGTGATACTAATGCAAATTTGGCAAAAAATATTATAACAGGTATAGCTAGCACTGATAATATAGGATTGCTTACTATCGGACTTATTATAAAGCTCAAATTGTCTTTTATCCAATCACTTACACCTACTATTCCCAGAACAGTTCCCAAAGTCATAGCACACCCAATAAATATTGATACATCCCATCCTAAAGAACTTTTAAATTCTTGTGTTGTTATGATCTTGAATCCCATAAGAACACTTATACTAACTGTAGCAGTAAGAGCTGCAGAAACATTAAATACTCTTTCCATCATCCAAAAGAATAATGTTATTAATAATACAATCGCAGTTATTTTTTCATCTTTAGTCATAGGTCCTAATTCTTGAAGTTGAGCTTATATGGATGCTCTATCTTGCTTAACTTCATTCTTTGGTCTAAACAAAAGGTTTATAGCTATATATCCTCCTCTTATTTTAATTAGTTTAATCCATACATTGCTGCACCAAGTGCTCCAGCATATTTGGAATCTTCGTGAAAATTAATTTTAGTAGCTAATTCTTCCTCGAGAATTTTTCTTAGTCCCTCATTTTTAGCTACTCCTCCACTTATTGAAATGTTGTCTCTTTTTCCACATCTAGCAACTAGAGAAGCTACTCTATGGGCTACTGAATAATGTATACCTGATGCTATATCTTCTAAAGGTATATCTTTTGATAATTTAGAAATCACTTCAGATTCAGCAAAAACTGTACAAGTATTACTTATCTCTGTAGGGTCTGTACTATTTAATGATAGGTCACTTAGCTTATCGATTGTTACATCCATAGCCCTTGCCATAGTATCCAAAAATCTTCCTGTACCTGCTGCGCACTTATCATTCATTACAAAGTTTTCAATCACCCCCTTGTTATTTATAGTCATGACCTTTATGTCTTGACCACCAATATCAATTATTTCTTCAGTTACAGGTATCAAAAATGATATAGCTTTAGCATGGCAAAAAACTCACTTTTTTGATCATCTGTCTTATCAAAAGTAAATCTCCCATAACCTTTAGCTATTATCTTATCTATATCATCTAATGATAAGCCACTATCTCCTAAAATATTACTTAGTGCAAGATTAGGACCTTTAGTTCCGGTCCCAATACTTACAATTGTCTTTTGTATTATTTCGTTCTTTTCATTTATCAAAACTGCTTTGGTAGCAGTAGAGCCTATATCTATTCCTATAATATATGTCATAATAAAACTTATTTGCAAAGCTCTCCAGCTATGATCTTTCTTTGAATTTGATTTGTCCCTTCAAAAATTTGATATATCTTAGCATCTCTCATAAGTTTTTCAACTGGATATTCTTTTGTGTAACCATATCCACCTAAAACTTGTACTGCATTTTCAGCAACATACATAGCAGTATCACCTGCATAGCATTTAGCAATTGATGATAGTTTAAGATTGTTTTTACCTTCATCCGCACTTCTACAAGCTCCCCATACTAATTGTCTAGCAGCTTGAGTTCTCATTTCCATGTCGGCAAGCATAAAACCAACACCTTCGTGTTTCCAGATTTCTTTTCCAAAAACTTTTCTTTGCTTAGCATATTTAACTGCCTCATCAAGTGCTGATTGAGCAACGCCTACTGCAGATGATGCTGTTGCAGGTCTAGATACTCCTAGAATCTTAAGGGCTATTTTAAAACCTTCTCCTTCTTCTCCAAGTCTATATTTCTCATCAAGTTCTACATTATCAAAGAAAAGAGAATTAGTATGAACACATCTTATGCCCATCTTATCTTCATGATTGCTTACAGTAAAACCAGGAGTATCTTTTGGTAGTAAGAACCCTGTAATGCCACCTCTTGATCCTTTCTCCTTGTCAGTAACAGCAAAAATAGCTATAACATCAGTGCAATCTCCATTTGTTATAAAAGTTTTCTCGCCATTAATTATGTATTTATCGCCTTTCTTTACAGCCCTTGTTTCCATGGCACCTGCGTCAGATCCAGCTTTACTTTCTGTAAGTCCGAAAGCTAAAACTCCACCTTCTTGTATAAGACCTGCAACCCATTCTTTTTGCCATTCATTACCAGCAATTTCTAGTGGATCCCAACCAAAACCAAACACTCTTGATGCAAAAGCAGAATCTCCCCTGGAGAGTTCTTCACGCATAATTGCATAAGTCCATTTGTTAAGACCAGCTCCACCATATTCCTCAGGAACTGTAAGTAAGTTAAGTTCCATATCCATAGCAGTCTTTACAAGATCTTCTGGAACTGTCGCTGCTTTTTCTGCCTCTATACAAACATCTTTAACCTTATTTTGAGCAAAATCTCTTATCATATCCCTAAGATCTAATTGCTCATCACTTAACATAAATTCGTAATCTTTTAACATATTTTATTTGTTCGCTTGAAATCATTCTCATAAATAACAAGCGAAGTAATTTCGTGTGATAAATTTATGTTGTGATTTATTAATTAGATGTCTACAAATTTTCTAACAAATTGTTAATATGACATGCAATTTTTTAAATTTTTTTGAAATTTCAAAAATAATAACGTATTATAGAATAGATTTTAAGATACGATGAGT
Source organism: Anaerococcus sp. (assembly GCA_022780515.1). Classification (GTDB taxonomy): domain Bacteria; phylum Bacillota; class Clostridia; order Tissierellales; family Peptoniphilaceae; genus Anaerococcus. The sequence continues at coordinate 2,834 of JALEUV010000061.1, forward strand.
TGATTAAAGGAATATAATATTATTTGGGAGGTAATATGAATTTTTTTGATTATTTAAAAATGGAATTTATTAAAGATAAAAATAATGACACTATAACAAGAGTACCCATAGAGGACTATTGCCTTAATGTAAATGGCG
>JALEUV010000073.1 GCA_022780515.1 Anaerococcus sp.
AAAACCAGGAGGAACCATAGTTTTAATAGGAATAACCTTCCTAATCATCTTTTCCATAATAGGACTTATCAGAAGAAAGCTTAAGTAAAAGACTTAGGCTTTTTTGTGAGCTTTAGTGAGCATTGCGGCATATGTTAGTAAAAATACTAAGAAGGCTTAGGGACTAAGTTCAAGTTCTTAGATATTGTCATTAGAGATAAATTTATTTTATTGGTCATACTTATCAGGTTAATCTTATAACCTGGTCGTTCTACTTTCTTACTTTTGGACTTTTTTTCATTGCCGGTAGGGCCTATGCTAGTGAAGGTGATTTAAAAAATGATATTCGAGAGGCTGTTTTTTCTACTGTTGATGGCAAGCTTGACTACCAAGTCTATATCAAAAGCCTTTATGGACCAAGTGATGTTGAAGTTTATATGCAAAATACTGATGCAGACTACTTTACATCAGCATCTACCATCAAGATTTTTATAGGACTTGCAGTAAGGGAGCAGGTCCTAGATGGAGATTTATCCTATACAGATAAGATCAAAAGAGATCTAGACCTTGCTTTGAGAAATTTAGATAATGAAGCGACAAATAGACTCATAGATGCCCTGGGTGGTTGTGATAGGAGAAACCAAACAATTTATAAGTATACTAAGAGCAATTTGACCCAACTAAATAGGTATATGCTAGGAGGGGGTAAGCAAAATATAACCAATCCAAGGGGCTTAACCAAGGGGGATGGTAGCCATATACACAGCAGGTGACTACATAAGTAAAGATATGCTTGAGTCTATGGAAAATTCTTCTTCCAAAAGAAAGAAATTACTAAAAAATATAAATCCAGATTATATCACCCACAACAAAACAGGTGAGCTTATAACTATAGAAAATGACCTTGACCTTATGTAAGGTCAGGTAAAATTCTCCTAGAAAAGATCCCTAAGGCAAGCCTTGCGATAAGGCATGAATTAATTAAAAGTATAAGGGGAGCTCAAACAATAAGAAATAAACTACTTGACATTATCAAGGCTAAGTAGGAAATAGGGATTTATTAAAGTCATTAATAATAAAATTTTGTAATATCTTAAGAAAGATCTGTAGAATTACTGGTCTTTTTTTCATATTCTTAAAGATTTTGGGTACATATATAAGAAGGGGTGTATATATCCTCTCTTATAGGATCTTTGTAAATTTTTTATTTGAATCAAGTTAAAAATTTGTTATAATTCTTGGTGAAAATATTAAAATAATTATAAATTTAGAATTGATTTAAAGTTTAATGAGGGTACGATAGTCTTATAAGTAAATTAAATAGACGATTATTGTCTATTTTGTGAAGAATATGAATTAATAGGAGATAAATATGGCAAAAATTGATCCAACAAAAAAGAACAAGATTGAAAAGTCAATACCAAGTAGAAATCAAAATGTAGCTGACGATCCAACTCTTAGACGTGCTGGTGGACAAGTTGTAGATAATAACGAAGACTCTATGACTGCCGGAGAACGTGGTCACATTTCTATCCAAGACTTGTGGTTGTTTGAGAAACAAGCTCATTTTAATAGGGAAGTTATTCCAGAAAGAAGAATGCATGCTAAAGGATGGGGTGCTTGGGGAGAATTTACTGTAACAGATGATATCACCAAGTATACAAAAGCTAAATTATTCTCTAAGGTAGGTAACAAGTGCAAGGTCTTCTCTAGAATGTCTACAGTAGCTGGAGAACGTGGAGCTGCTGATGCTGAGAGAGATATTCGTGGTTTTGCTGTAAGATTTTATACAGAAGATGGTAACTGGGATGTAGTAGGAAACAATACACCTGTATTCTTCTTTAGAGATCCAATGAAGTTTATCGACCTAAACCACGCTGTTAAGAGAGATCCTAAGAGCCACCTAAGAAGCCCAAATACAAACTTTGACTACTGGTCAGCTCTACCAGAATCATTACTTCAAACAACAATAATTAACTCTGATAGGGGTATCCCATCTTCATTTAGATATATGCATGGATTCGGTTCTCATACATATTCTATGTATAACGAAGAAGGAGAAAGATTCTGGGTTAAATTCCACTTCAGAAGTCAACAAGGTATCCAAAACTATACAGACCAAGAAGCAGAGATTGTCAATGGTAAGGATAGAGAATCTTCAGGTAGAGACCTATACGAAGCTATTGAAAATGGTCAATATCCAAAATGGAAGATGTATATCCAAGTTATGACAGAAGAACAAGCTAAAAACCATCCAAACAACCCATTCGACCTAACAAAGATGTGGTTAAAGGAAGATTATCCACTAATTCCAGTTGGTGAATATGTACTAAACAAGTATCCAGACAACTTCTTCCAAGATGTAGAACAAGTTGCCTTCTCACCAGCAAACATAGTTCCTGGTATTGCCCTATCACCAGATAGGGTGCTCCAAGCTAGAGCTTTCTTCTATTCAGATGCTCAAAGATATAGACTAGGTGTAAACCACCATCAAATACCAGTAAATAGCCCACAAGGTGTTAAAAATCCTCACGATTTCCACAGGGATGGAGCTATGAGAGTAGATGGTAACAAGGGATCAGAACTCCACTACGGTCCAAACTCATACGGAGCATGGAAAGACCAACCAGAACTTGAAATACCACACGATGAGGGTGGTACTGTAAAAAGATATGACTTTAGGGAAGATGACCACGATTACTTCACCCAACCAGGTATGCTATTTAATAGGATGACAGATGAGCAAAAACTAGTTTTATTTGAAAATACTGCTAGAAATATGGGCGATTCTACCATGCAAATTAAACATAGATACATCAGAAACTGCTACCAAGCAGATCCTGAATATGGTAAGGGTGTAGCTAAGGCACTTGGAATAAACATTGACGATGTAGATGTAACAATGAATATCCCTGCATCAAGAGAAGAGTGGGAGAAGGAAATAGCAAGAGATGCTGATCTCAACTATCCAACAGAACCTGCTGAACCAGAAAGTGCTATGGACCTACCAGAAGAAGGTAGAGATACCAACGTGGAAGATCCTAAGAGCCTTATCGCTTGGGAAAACGACCCATACTTGCTATAAAAATTTTACAAATAGGGATTGCCTTCGGGCAGTCCTTATTTAATTAAAAAAGGATGTTAAATGAACATTGTATCATTAAATACAACCAGGGCCAGAAACCTATTTTGTAAACATTGCTATAGAAATTCTGGTGAAGATGTAGATACATCAGGAGAATTGACTACAGAAGAATGTAAGCAATTGTTTAGGGATATGAAGGAAGCTGGCTTTAATATGATCAAACTATCAGGTGGAGAACCCCTTATGAGACCTGATATCTTTGAACTAGCTAATATGCCAAGGACCTCGGCCTTTATACCTGCCTTGGATCAAATGGAACTTTGATAAATGAGGATAATATAGAGGATATCAAAAAATACATAAGGCCTGTAGCTGTATCAATCGACTCTACTGACAAGAAGACCCATGATGAATTTAGGGGCTACGAGGGTGCCTTTGACAAAACCATGAAAGGGACTAGACTTCTTAGGGAAAATGGGGTCAAGCTCCAAATAAATACTACCATATCAAGACTCAACAAGGACGAAATAAGCGAACTCCTAGACTTTGCAACAGAGCTAGGTGCATAATCCATACTTTATTCTTGGTAATGACAGGTAGGGGCAAAAACCTCGGCGATTCCTACTTAAATAAGGAAGAGTACCTAAAGGCCATTAAGGAAGTTTTGGAATACGAGAGCGACCTATTTATCAAGCCAAACTGCGCTCCTCAATCTACAGTAATAGCCAAAGACCTTGGCCTTGATCCAAGGGTAAGGAAGGCCTGCATAGCCGGAACATCTTATTGCTCTGTAGTCTATGACGGTAGGGTAAACATCTGCCCTTATGCAGAAGTAGAGGCTGGTAACTTAAGGGAAAATTCCTTCCTCGATATATGGAATAATAGTCCAGTATTTGAAAAGCTTAGAGATTTTGACCTTAGGGAGAGGAAGTATATCCTAGCCCACGATGATGAAACAGGCAAGCTCATGGTTCATATTTTAACGGACTTTAGTGAATATAAGCTTTCAGAAAAGCTTGATGAGGTCTTTGCCTACTGGAGAGATAATAAATTTGTGGTTGCCTTCCTCCTTGATAATGAAAAATCTGCCTATGTGCCAGAGGGAAGGTTTAAGATATTCGAGGGTCATCTAAAAAATTCTCTTATAGCTATTTTAAAGTCTGAGAGAAAGCTTAGATCTGATGACTTGAAGATTACACTCAGAGAAGAGTATAAGTCAGCTGACCCTAATTTAAATCTAGTAAGGGAAGATAAAAACCTCTATGATTATATTTATGGAGATGATGGCTTAGAGAAATATAATCCAGGCTTTGACTACAAGTCCCTGGCCCATTATAAGAAAAAAATGTGATATGCTTGTAATAAATTAAATGGAGGACTATGCCCTTCATTTTTTGTGGGGATTTTTAGATGTTAGCACTTTACATCTATAATCTAGTTTCTTATTACTAATTATAATTTTTAAGATGTGGTATAATATAAGTATGAAAGGTAAATTTATAGTATTTGAAGGACCGGATGGATCAGGAAAGACTACGGTTTTAGCAAAAGTTAAGGAAAGACTCAGAGAAGAAAAAATCGATTTTATAGATTTTAGGGAACCTGGAGGAACTGATATTTCTGAGAAAATCCGTGATATAATAATCGATAAGGCAAATTCTTCTATGACGGCGGGGTGTGAGGCTCTTTTGTTTGCATCATCGAGGGCTCAACTAGTAGAAGAGAAGATAAGACCAGCCCTAGAAGAAGGCAAACTTGTCTTATCAGATAGGTTTGTCCTATCATCTCTTTGCTACCAAGGAGTTGGCAGGGGGCTTGGAGTTGATGAGGTAAAAGCTATCAATGATTTTGCAACCAGAAGTATAGAGCCTGATTTGACCATATTTTTTGATATAGATTACAAGACTGCACTCATTAGGAAGAGGGAGAATTTTGAAGCCGACCGTCTTGAGAGCGAAGATTTTGCCTTCCACAAGAAGATTTTTGATGCCTATAATTCTATAGCAGAGATCTACAAGGATAAGATCAAAAAAATCGATGCGACCTTGAGTGTAGATGAAGTAAGAGATCAAGCAATAGATTTAATATATAAGTTATTGGAGGAGAAGATATGAAATTACTTATAGCTATTGTGCAAGATGCAGACGTTAATTTTCTAATAGATGCACTAACAGAAGAGGGTTATAGGATAACTAAGCTTGCGACAACTGGTGGTTTTCTTAAGAAGGGAAATACTACCTTGCTTATAGGTGTCGAAGAAAATGAGCTTGAAGAAGTACTTGGTATTATAGAAAGTAATTGTAAGAAGAGAAGTACCAAGACCAATATCATAAATCCTAGTGTAGAAAGCTCTATCTTGACCAACACAGTACCAATAGAGATAACTGTAGGAGGGGCTACTATCTTTGTAATTGATGTAGAACAATACATTCAACTATGAGTATCCTAGAAGAGCAGTTAGAGAAAAATACCCTTGCTTCTGCCTATATCCTAGAAGGGCCTAACGAAGAATATAACAAGGACTTCGCCCTAAATTTTGCAGGAGATATTCTAAAATCATATGGACTTTCAGAAAATCCGACCCAAAGCTCAGATGTCTATATGATTGATAAGGGTAAGGATATTATAGATATAGAAACAATAAGAGAAGTTCTAAAGTCCATCTATATAAGCCCCCTTAACTCCAAGGTAAAGATTTATATCATAAACAATGCTCACAAGATGAGGACAGAGGGAGCTAATGCCATGCTCAAGAGCCTTGAAGAGCTAAGGGAGTATGTCAAGATAATCTTTACAACAACAAACGCCGACCTGATCTTACCTACCATTAGGTCAAGGTGCCAGCTTGTAAGGATTGGCTCATCCCCTGGAGAGCTAGACATTGACAGATTGACCCTCTATAGGCTAGTAGCTGATACCTACCAGGGAAAGATCGAGACCTTCTATAAGAATAAGGACTTTTTGGATGGCTTTAGGGAAGATAGGGAAATCTTATTGGATGGAATCTTGGAACTTTTTAAAAAAATTCTAGAAAAAAATTACAGGCAAGCAAGGCTAGATAGTGACAACTTATATATTGTAGAAAAATTTGATGGAATAGGAATAGATAGTCTAGAGAGAATAATACTTTGCTTAGAAGAGATAAAGTCATATAATAAAGTAAATATAAACTATGATCTAGCTATAGAAAAAATCTTTTTTACAATATTTAGAGAGGGGAATAGAAGGTGAAAGTTGTAGGAGTAAGATTTAAACCTGCAGGAAAAATATATCATTTTGAGAAGGGAGACCTTGAACTAAATGATAAGGATAAGGTAATTGTAAATACAAATAACGGCTTCGAATTAGCAGAAGTCGCAATAAGTGAAATAGATGTCGATAAAGATGATTCCAGAGAAATATCTAAGATAATTCGTAGGGCTAGTAGTGAAGACCTAGATAAGGCTGATGAAAATAAGAAAGATGCCATCAGGGCGATCGAGGTATGTAAGGAAAAGGTCAAAAAAAATGGACTTGATATGAAAATAATAGATGCCAACTATTCATTTGACAGGTCCAAGCTAACCTTTTACTTCAAATCAGAAAATAGGGTGGACTTTAGAGCCCTTGTAAAGGAACTTGCGGCTATCTATAGGAATAGAATAGAGCTAAGGCAAATGGGAGTCAGGGATCACGCCAAGATGATAGACCAATTTGGAACTTGTGGTCAAAAATGCTGTTGCACAAGGTTTATGACAGACTTTAAGCCTCTTAGCATAAAAATGGCCAAGAATCAAGATATAACCCTAGACCCAACCAAAATTTCAGGTGTGTGTGGCCGCCTTATGTGCTGCCTATCATACGAAGAAGACTGCTACAAGATGGCAAAAAAAATTATGCCTAAACAAGGTCAACAAGTTCAAACTCACGATGGAGAAGGAGTAGTATTGGCAAATGATTATATAAAACATGCATCCAAGGTTAGGGTAAAACTTACCGATAGCGACCAAGAAATTGAGAAGACCTACCCAATCAAGGAAATAAAGTATAGCAAATGATAATGGTAATCAATACGAATAAATTATCATTTTAGAGGACTAATAAGCATAAATATAAAAAAATCCTTGACTTAATTAAAAAAATGTTGTATATTATCATCATAAGATAACAAATACATAGGAGGAAATTATGGCATATAAAATAGATGCAGATACATGTATATCTTGTGGAACATGTGAAGGTGAATGCCCAGTTGGTGCTATCTCACAAGGAGATGCAGCTTACGAAATCGATGCTGATGCATGTATAGATTGTGGTTCATGTGCAGCTGTTTGCCCAACAGAAGCAATCGACCAAGAATAATCATATACATAACAAAAGAAAGCCCTTTAGAGGGCTTTTTCTTATGGCCATTTTTTGCTCAAGCCCTAAGCTTAGCTAGGGCCATGGTTTTAATTTTTACTTAGGTTTAGGACGTAGTCGTAGATTTCGTTCTTACTTAAACCTGATTTTTCTTTTATAATCTTGACTATATCCTTGGTCCTTTTGCCACTTGCGAGGAGGTTTTTTATTTCGTCCTCATAGGAGGCTATTGACTTTTCTTCGACCTTCCTTCCTTCTAATATTAGGACAAATTCGCCCTTGAGGGTTATGGCATCTATGTCAATTTCTGAAATTTTTTCTACTCTATACTCTTCAAATTTCTTGCTTAGCTCCCTTGCCAGGCACAAGTGTCTATCAGGGAAGAGCTCCTTGAAGTCCTTTATAGTTTCTTTTAGCTTGTGGGGAGTATCTAGGATGATGGATGTCTTATCTTCCTTAACTAACTTTTCGTAGTAGGCTTTTTTGTCTGAGGCTTTTTTGGGGATGAAGCCGTAGTAGGCAAAGGCATCGTTATCAAGTCCAGATCCAACTAGGGCTGTAATTATTGAGCTTGCCCCTGGGAGGATGGTGTAGGATATATTTTCTTCCTGGCATTTTTGGATTAGGATATGGCCGGGGTCTGATATACCTGGCAAGCCCTGGTCGGTAATGACTGCGTAGGTCTTGCCAATTTTGACATCTTCGATTATGGCTTCGGATTTGACCTGTTCATTAAATTTGTGGTAGGAAGTTAGATTTTTCTTTATATTATAGTAGTCTAGGAGTTTTTTACTCTCCCTAGTGTCTTCGCAGGCTATGACGTCTACTTCTTTTAGGACATTAATAGACCTTATTGTCATATCTTCTAGGTTTCCTATGGGGGTTGGTACAAAGTATATTTGGTAGTCCATATTTGCTCCTTAGCTTTGGCCAGATATTTTTTTCATCTCTGGGCTGTAGTGGTTATTGTCATAAATTACGAGGGGGTCTTCGATTTTAATGCCCTCATTGGCGTTTTTGATGTATTCAATGAGGATAAATTGGGGCTTTTCAGTTGGTCTTGAGTGGACGAAGCGAATCCTTTTTGGAATAAGACTTTTACTCTTGCTAAAGAGCTCGACCATCCTTTCTGGCTTGTGGATCATATAGAGTCTGCCCCTATCCGTTAGGCACTTTGATGCAAAGTCGAAGATTTCTTCTAGCTTTAGGTATTTTTCTTGTCTTGATATAAGAAATTCTGGGTGTGCATTGGCTATATTGTGGCCTAGTTTGTAGTAGGGTGGGTTTGTAATTATGTAGTCAAGGGAGTTGGGTTCGAAGTCAATCTTGTTTAGGTCCTCATTAATGACTTCTATATTATTAACTTGGTTTAAGTCGATGTTTTGCCTTAGGAGGTCTGCCTTGTCTTTTTGGATTTCGACTGAGTAGACTTTTTTGAGGCCATAAAGCTCATTTGTTAGAAAAGAAAGGACTCCCGTTCCTGCACCTATATCGAGGGCAGTTTTTCCTTTTTTCATCTTGGCAAAGTCAGCAAGGATTATAGAGTCAACTCCAAAGGAGTAGGAGTTATCTATATGAATCATTTTAATTTTTGTTCTTGGTAGGTAGTCTAGTTTCATCATATCTTTATTATAGGCTTTTGTAGGTAACTTACAATTTACTTTTTATATTATCAATCCTCCGATAATGGTATAATAGAACCATACCAATGATAAAGGAGGAGAAAAATGAAATATTTCGGTACAGATGGTTTTAGAGGAGAAGCAAATAAAGATCTTGATGTCTACCACGCTTTTAAGATTGGAAGGTACATAGGAGATTATTTTTCACCTAAAAAACATGGCCATGGCAAGATCCTTATAGGAAAGGACACTAGAAGATCATCCTATATGTATGAGTCAGCCCTAGCTGCGGGGATTACATCTTCAGGATCCAATGCCCACTTACTACATGTAACTCCAACACCATCCGTTTCATATATAACAAAAACAGAAGACTTCGACCTAGGAGTCATGATTACTGCAAGCCACAATCCCTTTACAGATAATGGAATCAAATTAATTAACAGTGAAGGCGAAAAGATGGGAGATGACTTCTTAGAAGACTTAGAAAAATATATAGATAGCGATATAAGGGATATAGACCTCGCTGTTGATGAAAATATAGGAAGGACTGTCGACTTTGTTGGTGGTAGGAATAGGTATATAGCCTATTTGATTAGGACAGTTACCAAATCCTTTGAGGGCTACAAGGTAGGTCTTGACTGTGCCAATGGGGCAAGCTTTACCATAGCAAAACCAGTATATGATGCCCTAGGAGCTGACACCTTTGTAATAAATGCTGATCCAAATGGCTTTAATATCAACAAGGACGCAGGGTCTACCCATATAGAGGGTCTACAAAAATTTGTAGTAGAGAATAACCTTGACCTTGGCTTTGCCTTTGATGGGGATGCTGATAGGTGTATAGCAGTTGATAATAAGGGAAATGTTGTAGATGGAGATGCCATAATGTACCTATCTGCAAAATATATGAAAAAAACAGGAGCCTTGCCTTCAAATACTGTAGTTACTACAGTTATGAGCAATATGGGACTTTATAAGGCTTTTGATGAACTAGGTATCAACTACGTCCAAACCCCAGTAGGTGATAAGTATGTCCATGCCAAGATGGACGAAGAGGGCTATGAGCTAGGTGGAGAGCAATCAGGCCATATCATCTACAAGAAATTTGCCAATACAGGAGATGGCATATTGACTTCTCTTAAAATAATGGAAGCTATAATAGAAGATAAAACTGACCTCAGTAGTCTTATTAGAGATTTAAAAATCTACCCACAAGAGCTAGTAAATATAAGAGTTAAAGACAAGAACTCTACACTTGAGAACAAAAAAGTAAATGATGCAATAGCCCAAGTAGAAGAAGCCCTAGGGGAGTCCGGTAGGGTCTTAGTAAGACCTAGTGGAACCGAGCCACTAATAAGGATAATGGTAGAGGCAGAAACAAGTGAGCTTGCAAGTAAAAGCGCAGAGCAAATAGCTGCTACTATAAAGGAAGAAAACCTAGCTGAATAAAGCTAGAGCTAGTATATAGAAAAATTCTTCAAAGGCTCAATTAGATATTGACAAAAGAGCCTTGAGGTGGTATTATTAACCATTGTATGGAGATATCCGTATAAATATATAGGAGGTGTTTTATGGCAGATAAAGTAAAATTAGAATGCACTGTGTGCAAAAACAGAAACTATGATACAACAAAAAATAAAAAGACTCATAGCGAAAGAATCGAATTAAAGAAATATTGCCCACACTGTAAGAAACACACTGTTCATAGAGAAACAAAGTAGGGAGATACTATGGCAAAGAAAAAAGAATCTTTCTTTTCAGGAGTATCTAGGGAATTCAAAAAAATCCAATGGCCAAAGGGCAAGACTGCAATAGAATATACTGCTATTGTTATAGGCATATCTGCCCTAGTAGGGTTAGCTATTTGGATTTTAGATAAGATTTTCCAATTCCTAATTTCAGTAATTATGTAGGTGGAAGATGACAGATTCTTACGATTTTCCAGAAAACAAAGATGAAAATTTAGAAGCTAAGCCAAGTGAAATCAACGAAGAAGAACAAAGGCTAGCTGAAATCAGAGAAAACGCCAGACGGTACGTAGTTCACACCTATACAGGATATGAAAACAGGGTCAAGGATAAGATTCAAATGATGATTGACAATGAGCAAAATCCTGACATAATTGATGTAACAGTGCCAACTGAAGAGTATGTCGAAGTAAAAAATGACTCTAAGAAAGTAAAGACTAGAAAGCTATTTCCAGGCTATGTTATGATCAAGATGAACGTAACCAACAAGAGCTGGTATATTATAAGAAATACCCAAGGTGTTACAGGCTTTGTAGGACCTGAAGGTAAGCCAATAGCCCTAACTCCTGCCGAAGTTAGAAAATTTGGTGTAAAGGACGAAGCTCCTATCTTAAATATCAATGTAAAAGTTGGTGATGATGTAAATATCATTGCAGGAGCCTTTGAAGGCTTTGTTGCAAAAGTTAATGAAGTAGACTTAGAAAAGGGGACTATCAAGGCTTACGTAGATATGTTTGGTAGGGATACCCTAATAGACCTAGACTTTACAGATATCGAAACAATTTAGAACTGTCGATAAGTGGGAGGTTAGACCCGTTTAAACCACAAGGAGGTAAAAATGGCAGAAAAAGAAGTAAAAGCAATAGTAAAATTACAAGTACCAGCAGGAGCTGCATCTCCAGCACCACCAGTAGGTACAGCATTAGGACCACACGGAATTAATATCATGGACTTCGTTCAAGCATTTAATTCACAAACAGCAGACCAAGCTGGAATGATTATACCGGTAGAAATGACTATATATGCGGACAGGACATTTACATTTATAACAAAAACACCACCAGCACCAGTATTAATCAAAAAAGCTATCAACTTAAACAAGGGTTCAGGAGAACCAAACAAAAACAAAGTTGGATCAATCAAGAGAAGCCAACTAGAAGAAATAGCTAACACAAAGATGAAAGACCTTAACGCAGCAAGCCTTGAGGCAGCAGTTAGCATGATAGCAGGTACAGCAAGAAGTATGGGAGTTACTGTAGAAGATTAGTGGGAGAGGAAACTCATAGACCACAGGAGGAATTAAATGGCTAAAAGAGGAAAAAAATACTTAGAATCAAAAAAAGCTTTTGATTTAAAACAAGAATACACATTAGACGAAGCTTTAGATATTGTTACACAAACTGCTAAGGCAAATTTTGATGAAACTGTAGAATTACACTTCAAGCTCGGTGTTGACAGCAGACACGCTGACCAACAAATCAGAGGAACAGTAATTCTACCAAACGGTACAGGTAAGACACAAAAGGTACTAGCTTTCGTTAAGGAAGATAGGATAGAAGAAGCTCTAAATGCAGGTGCAGACTATGCAGGTGGAGAAGAATATGCTAGCAAGATCCAAAACGAAAACTGGCTAGACTTTGATGTTGTAGTTGCAACACCAGATATGATGGCAACAGTTGGTAAACTAGGTAGGGTACTTGGACCTCAAGGACTTATGCCAAACCCAAAAACTGGAACAGTAACCAATGATGTTCAAAAAGCAATCGAAGACATCAAGGCTGGTAAGGTAGAATACAGAACTGACAAGGCAAACCTAGTACACGTTCCAACAGGAAAGATTTCATTTGGTAAGGAAAAACTAGCAGAAAATATAACAACCCTTATCACAGCTATAGCTAAGGCAAAACCAGCAGCAGCTAAGGGTAAGTATATGAAATCAATCACTATTGCATCTACTATGGGCCCTGGTGTAAAAATCTCACCTGCAAGAGCTATGGATTTAGTTGAAAGATAACTTGCAAAAAAAAATATTTGTGATATAATAAATAAGTCGAATAACAAGGCTACCAAAGACTACGCAGACCTTAGTGTTTAATAATTGCGTATAGGTGGGATACAGAAACTACATCCCCACCGATGTAGGCATAAGTACTATGCCTATTTGTGGGGATTTTTATATACCTACCAAAGCCTATAGGAGGTGAAAAAGTGAGCGAAAAAGCAATAGCTGCTAAACAACTAGTAGTTGATGAAATCAAAGGTAAAATCGAGCAAGCTCAATCAGTTACCCTAGTTGGATTTGACCGTATGGATGTAAAAGAAATTACTGATCTACGTAACAAATTTAGAGAAAGCAAGTCAGAATACAAGGTTTATAAAAACACAATGATGAGATTTGCCTTCCAAGAACTAGGCTACGATGAGTTCGCTGATCAACTTACTGGTTCAAACGCACTAATCTTCTCAAACGAAGACATAGTAAACGGACCAAAAGTTGCAGTTGATTTTAGAAAAGAAGATAAAGAGAAAAAAGAAAAATTAATACTAAAAGCAGGAGTAGTAGAAGGAAACTTCCAAACAGGAGATGAAATGATGGCAATAGCTTCATTACCATCAATCGACCAACTACACTCAATGCTAGCAAATGTACTACAAGCACCTATTAGAAGACTTGCAGGAGATCTTAACAATTCAGTATCTAAGATTGCAATCGTGCTTAATGCAGTACGTGAGAAAAAAGAAGCAAACGGCGAAGAATAATTAAAAAATAAATTAAAGGAGAATATTTAAAATGGCAAGCGAAAAAGTAACAAACCTATTAGAAGAAATCAAAAACCTAACAGTATTAGAACTATCAGACCTAGTAAAGGCTATCGAAGAAGAATTTGACGTAACAGCTCAAGCAGCAGTAGCAGCAGCTCCAGTAGCAGCAGCAGGTGCAGCTGAAGGAGGAGAAGCAGAAAAATCTGAATTTGACGTAGTTCTTAAATCAGCTGGACAATCAAAAATCAACGTAATCAAAGTTGTTAAAGACGTAGCTGGTCTTGGACTAAAAGACGCTAAGGCTCTAGTAGACGGAGCTCCTAAGGCAGTTCTTGAAAAAGTAGCTAAAGACCAAGCTGAAGATGTAAAAGCTAAACTTGAAGAAGCTGGTGCTGAAGTAGAATTAGCATAGTCTTCTTTGACTTAAGGGCTCTCTTTGAGAGCCTTTTATATTGCAAATTACTAATAGTCCGGTATATTACATTAAAGAATAGTTCTAATATTAGAAAGAGGTAAAAGGTGGAAAATTTAGCAAAGAATCTCAGAAATCAAGAATATGAGCAGAGGATATCTCAAGAAAAAGAAATATTAAATAACCATGGTATAAGGGTTTCTCACCAAAGACTTCTGGTATTGGACTATTTGATAATGCATCCTGACCATCCAACAGCAGATAGCATTTACAAGGATCTTAAGGTATTAGACCCTGTCATAAGCCAAGCGACAGTCTACAATACCCTCAATCTTTTTGTAGAAAAGAAAATAATAAAAGAGCTCGACTTCAATATGACTAGCAAGAGGTATGAATTCAAAAAGCCTAACCACGGTCACTTTATATGTGAGTCCTGTGGCAAGATCGAGGATATAGATGTTGACAACCTAGAATATCCAGAAAGCTTAGAAGGATACGAAATAGATAGTGTTGAAGTAATATTCAGGGGGATTTGCCCTGAGTGCAGATAAGCGTTGTTATACGCTTTTTTTTATTACTCATATTTAAATATAAACTTTAACTTCTCATAAAGGTAATGATAAAATAAACATTTTAGCGTATAAATTAACTGTGTTATATTGAAAAAAACTTTTGACAAAGTATAATGAAAAAAATATATATATCATTTATTTTTTACCCTAAATCTGCAAGAGGAGGTACTATGAAGTTCTTAATTTTTCCAAAAATAAATTGGAATAAACATTGTACAAATGTCACTATATGCTTTGGCGATTTCTGTCCAAGTGTTTGTAATGAACATAGCCCATGTATACCTGATTCTTCTGGCACTTGTAGCAGAGTTTGTAGTGGTAATTGTGTGTTGGATACTAATTGTCAAAGCCATTGCGATGAAAAAACTGCTAGCTTTAATAAAAGAAAACTTTCGGCAGGCTGTGATCCCAATATGATGGGGTATTATCCGTTTTGAGGTGAATATGAAAGAATCAAGATATAATTTTTTTTACAAAAGAGAAAACGATTATGTAGTTTATAATTCTTTGACCAATTCTTTGGCTGAGTTATCTAATGAGGAGTTTGACAGTCTAAAGCATTTGGATTTAAGTCAGGAAGAAATTTCTAATTTTAAGTATGGAGGCTATATACTAGATGATGATTTAGATGAACTAGATTTTATAAAAGAGAGTTTACTAAAATCTAGATATGGGAATAGGTCCTTGGGCTTAACTATAGCTCCTACTTTAGATTGTAATTTTGCATGTGTGTATTGCTATGAGAAAGAACACTCAGATACTTTCTATATGGATGAGAAAACAATAGAGAATGTCATATCTTTTGTAGCAAATAAGGCTAAAAATTCTGATTCCATTGATGTTTCTTGGTATGGCGGTGAGCCATTACTCGCTTATAAGACTATAGATAGATTATCTGAAGCTTTCATAAAGATTGCAGAAAGTGAAAATATACCTTATAGGGCCTATATAATAACAAATGGTTATTTGCTTAATGAGAAGATAGCTAAGAAATTTTCATCTTGGAAGATTGAAGGAATGCAGATAACAATAGATGGGGATAGGGATAGCCATAATAAAAAGAGATTTTTACGCAATGGAAGTCCTACATATGATAAAATTTTGATTAATCTAAAAGAAAACTATGATTATTTGGTTAATTTATCTTTAAGAATAAATTTAGACCAAAATAACATAGGCAGTGAGTCTTCTATTATAAACTACATAGAAAGTTTTGATAAGGATAGGAAGATAAGAGCCTATATATCTAGAGTGAGGAATGAAAACGACACTTATAATGATGAGGTATGTATAGGACAGGGAGATTTTGAAAAGTATAAGATGCAATTTTATAAAAGCAAGGGAGTAGACTTCGTTGAAAAACTATATCCTTATACAATAAGAAACTTCTGTACTGCAGATACTACCAATTCGTATGTGATAAATTATAATGGGGACCTATATAAGTGTTGGTCTGATATAGGGATAGAAGAAAAGAAAATAGCTAGACTTGAAGAAAACAAGTTTATTGAGAGTAATTACAAAAATTATTATGACTATTTGCTCTATGACCCTACCGAAGATGAGGAGTGTAGAGAGTGTAAAGTTTTACCTATATGTATGGGCGGCTGCCCTTATGCCAGGAAAAATAGTGGCAAGGAATGTAGTACATACAAGGATAACCTAGAAGAAATTATTATGCTAGTAGCAAAAAATAAGGAGAAAGAAAATAA
>JALEUV010000083.1 GCA_022780515.1 Anaerococcus sp.
ATAGCAGAGGTTGGTTCATCATAGATCATTATAAGTTTGATGTCTACTAGGGACCTTAATATGGCTATCCTCATCCTCTCTCCACCTAATAGGCCTTCGTCAGAGCTAACTATCTTATCTTGGTCCTTCTTTAAGTTAACCCTCTCGATCATAGCTTTGATATTTATATCAGATTCCCTATAAAATCTTATATTTTCTTCAATGCTTTTATCTACTATGGTAGGCTTTTGGTCTACATATAAGATATAGTCACGAAAGTCAAAAGTTGATAGGTCCTAGTTATTTATTAAAACTTCTCCCTTGTTAGGGGCAAGTACTCCTGCCAAGATCCTAGCAAGGGTTGATTTTCCACTACCAGATTCTCCCTTGATGAGGTATTTTTGAAAGAACTAAAGACATAGGAAAAATCCTCTAAGATAGGTCTGTCTCCATAGGTAAAAGAAATATTTTTGCCAACTAGGTTAATAGCCTCTTCTTCAACCTTATACCTGATAAATTCATTCTTATTCTGAATCCTCTAGGCTATATATTTTTGATAAAAGCCATAGAAACTATTAAAGGTCTGAGACTTCTTTTCAATATTTTTACCAAAGATTATATGGCATATTAGAGGCAAAGCAGAAGCTATGATAGCTACTGGGAGAAGCTTAAAGTTTATGTAAATATTTTATTATGTTTTTCATTCCTATATCCTTTAACCTTTCTATTTATATTTATTTCATTGTATTATATTATAAATTATTTATCAAAAAAACGCATAATTTACTCCAATAAATTTATCAACCTATAATATATTTTTGATTTCTAATTTTAAAAACCGACCCCCTCAGAGGTCGGTGAGATATTTTTTATAAAATTAGTCTAGGTATGGGATTATTTGTCCATAGTCTCCCTTTTTTCTCTTGTAAATAACTCTTACTTCGTTGTCCTCACTATCTAGATATACAAAGAAGTTGTGACCCAAGAGTTCCATTTGAAGGATTGCTTCTTGTTCATCCATTGGTTTAACGTGGATTTCTTTTCTTCTAACTATGTTTGATTCTGTATTTTCAGGTTCTTTTAGGTCTTCTTCTAAGTTTTCGAACTTGATAGAATCTCTACTTTGCCTATTTCTCATTAGTTTTGTTTTGTTTTTTCTAATTTGTCTAACAAGACCATCTATATTTTGGTCAATGGCAGTGAGATAGGTATCTGCTGTGGTTTCGCTTCTTAGTATCCTACCCCTATTCAGAAAGGCCGTTGATTCTACGGTATAGAAGTTTCCCTCCTTTGAAAATCTCACATCCATTTCATAGGCTTGGTCGAAGTATTTGTCAAGCCTATCAAACTTCTTTTGTGCTTCTTCTTTGATATCGTTAGTAATTTTAAAATTTTTACCTATCAAATTTAATTTCATAAGGTGCCTCCTATTTGCTTTTTAATTTTATACCCATTTTTCAAAAATATAAACGCTTTCTTTTAACATTTTTTAATTATTAAAGTATAATTAAAGCATAAATAAAGGAGTACTTATGGAAAAAACACAATTAAAAGATATTTTAACATATGACTTCTTATCAGAATTAAATATATCTGATGATGAAAGTCTACTTTCTTACAAAAAAACTAGAGCTAACGAAAAAGAAAACCGCTATGATAGCAATTTTTATCTTTATGACACTAAGAGTAATGAAACTTACCAAGTAAGTGAAGATAACAAGGCTAGCATCTCTACATTCACTAAGGATAATAAGTTTATCTTCAAAAAAGAGTCTACTGATGAAGCAGATGTCTTTTATATTAAGGAT
This sequence comes from Anaerococcus sp., assembly GCA_022780515.1. Taxonomy (GTDB): domain Bacteria; phylum Bacillota; class Clostridia; order Tissierellales; family Peptoniphilaceae; genus Anaerococcus. The sequence goes on from JALEUV010000083.1 coordinate 1,788, forward strand.
AATCCAGGTCTTCCAAGAAAATTTATGGAGATCAAGAAGAATGTTTCCTTCATCAAGGCCCTAGATGCCACCACCTACTTCATAGAGGCACGTGAGAAAAAATCTAAAGAAGAGATCCAAAAAGAAAAGGACCAAGCCTTCTTTGAGGAGGTCACTAGACTTCCTTTCTACAGTAATGGGGAAGGCTATGTCAAAGAAAATTATTCTTCCTTCTATTTGTATAATAAAGAAGAGGATAAACTTGACCTCTTACTAGAAACCGATTCAAATAATAGGTTATACCTAAGTGATGTTGACCCTATTAACAAAAAAGCCTTATTTATAAGATACAACAGCAATGAAAATATGGTCGATGAGTTTAGGGACGACATAGTTCTTTTAGACTTTGAGACCAAGGAAACTAAGACCCTAGTGGAAAAGTCCTTTGCTACCTACACTGCTAATTTCTTGGAAGATAAGATAATCTTTGTAGGAACTGATATGAACAAGCATGGTATTAACGAAGATGCCTTTATCTACTCCTTGGACTTTGATGGAAAGTATAAAAAAATCGTAGACAGCGACTTTGATATGGCCTTCTTTAATTCTGTTGGAACTGATGCGAGATTTGGTGGAGCTAGGAGTTTTGATGTCAAAAACAATAGGTTTTATTTTGTAGTAACTGACTTTGAAGAAAGTAAGCTCTATTCTATCAACCTCAAGGGTGACTTAAGATGCGAAATCGAGTCAGGAGTAGAAGACTTTGCCCTAGGTGAGAATAATATCTATTATTTTGAAATAGGAAGAGACCACTTGGCTGAACTAAGAAGAAAGGTATCAAGTGACGTACTAATAGAAAATAAGGTAAGTACTTTTGTAGCCCCAATCGAGACCTTCGACTTTAAGTCAAATGAAGATAAGCTTACTGGCTATGTAGTCTTACCTAAAGACTTTGATGAGGGCAAAAAGTATCCAACATTACTATCTGTCCATGGTGGTCCAAAGACAGAATTTTCTGATATCTTCCACCACGAACACCAAATGTTTGCCAGCGATGGCTATATAATAATCTACACCAACCCACACGGCTCATCTGGTAGGGGAGTAGACTTCTCTGATATAAGGGGTCATTATGGAGATACAGACTACGATGACCTAATGAGATTTGTCGATCTTGCCATAGAAAAATACCCACAAATTGATGTCAATAGACTGGGAGTATATGGAGGAAGCTACGGTGGTTTTATGACTAACTTCATCATAGGCCACACCAATAGGTTTAAGGCAGCAGTATCTCAAAGGTCTATCTCCAACTGGACAAGCTTCTATGGAGTATCTGATATAGGCTACTACTTTGCAACTGACCAAACCGACGCTGATATATGGGATAGCTTTGATAAGTTATGGGACCAATCTCCTATCAAGTATGCCAAGAATGTAACAACACCTACCCTCTTTATCCACTCTGATGAAGACTACAGGTGTCCATTAGAACAAGGCCTCCAAATGTATACCAGAATTAAGCTAAATGGAGTTGATACAAAAATGTATATCTTCCATGGAGAAAACCACGAACTTTCTAGGTCAGGTAGACCTAAAGGTAGGTTAAAGAGACTTAGCGAAATCAAAGCTTGGTTTGATAAATATTTAAAAGATGAAAATTAAAAAAAGAAATTTCAAGAACTTTATACTAAACCTAATAGGTAGGATAAATAGGCATGACATCACTACCTACTCGGCTGCCTTGTCTTTTTATCTCTTGCAGGCTTCTATCCCTCTAATGATGGTTCTTATCAACGTCCTATCCAATGTATTAGAGGGAAATGAAGTGATAATTTATAGGTTTTTGGACCTCCTACCTAGGACATCGAGGGAGGTCATTGCAAATATGATAGATATCCTAATCCAGAGTAATCAGTCAGCAGCGGTAAAGACCTTTACCATCCTCTTTGCCCTCTGGTCTGCGACTTCTGGTATCAACAAACTGATGAACGCTATAAACCACGCCTATGGACTAAAGGGCAACAAAAATGCCATAAGGCAAAGACTAATGAGCCTAGTATTTACCATAATATTTATAGTCCTTATCGTATTTATGCTAGTCTTCCAAGTCTATGGATCAACTATCCTTGGTATCCTGGATGCCCAGATATTTGAGAAAATAACCGAGCATTTCTCATCTGTTATCCAGGTGGCCCTCAATATGATATCATCGCCTATCTTTAAGATTATTACCTTTGCCCTACCATTTTTAGTAATGGCAACGGCCCTTGGAGTTTTCTATAAGTACAGTCCATCAGAGCCAAAAAATAGAATATCCTTTAAGGAAGCCTTCCTCGGAGGTCTCCTTGCCACAATAGCCATATTTATATCAAGCTTTGTTTACTCCTTCTTTATAAACAACTTCTCTAATAAGTCTGTAGTCTATGGAGCCTTGGCAGGAATCTTAGCCTTATTTATATGGTTACTCATAGTTTCCCTAATAATAATCCTCTGCGCCGAAGCCATAGCAGCCTATAGGGAGGGCTACAAGGAGAACTTCTTTACCAAAAATCTAGCAAACAAGAAAAAAAATAGGATAATGAACACCCTTGTCGAATTACTTAAATGGAGTAAAGATGAAGAAAGAATATAGAAGATTTTTTAAAAACCTAAGAAGAGAAATGTCTGAAGAAAAAATTAAGGCTGCATCAGCTGCCATCTATGAAAAACTAATAGCTAGCGACTTCTACAAGGAGGCAAGTACGATCTTTACCTACCTATCAATAGATAAAGAAGTCGATACAAGAAAAATCATAGCGAAGGCCCTAGCAGATAAGAAAAAAGTCTACATCCCTCTTATAGATGGAAATACAATGAAGGCAGCTAGACTAAATAGCCTGGATGATATAATTGAAGGAAAATACGGGATTCCTACGACTAGGTCGGATGAAACCATAACAAACCCCGACCTATCCCTAGTCCCAGGCCTATCCTTCGATAGGGACAAAAACCGACTGGGTTACGGTGGTGGTTACTATGATAAATTTCTAGATACAAACAAGACCCTAAAGATCGGCCTCTTCTTATCAGAATTTGAAACAACAAGACTACCTAGGGATAAGTGGGATGTGGCCCTGGATTATATAATCACCGATAAGGAAGTTATATAAAAAATAAAATAGTAAATCTAATTAAAATAAATCTCCCCTGAGGTCAAGCAGAAACTTAGGAGGAGATTTTTCTCATTTCTTTACTTATTAAATATTTTATCCAAAAAAGACTTTTCCTAATGTCTTAACTTATCCCAAAAAAGTTAAAGACTGGATTTACGTTACTTATATAAAATTTTTAAAAATATTTTGGCAAAATAAATAATATCCATATAATGATAACAGAAAATAAACTGTGAGAAGAAAAGTAGATTTAGTGGACCTTTACAGAGAGATTACATGTGGTGAGAGTAATTATGGAAGATTAGATTGAAAATGGCCTTTGAGTTTTTTATCCGATATTTAAGATAAGACGGGATCTCCCGTTATAGAGATAGGGTACTCGATGAGTTATTAATTGTGAGATTAATTTAAATTAAGGTGCTAACACGTGGAATATGAGCTCGTCCTTTATGGGACGGGGGTTTTTTGTTTCATCCATAGTTCATTTTCTGTAGGACGACATAAATATTGATATGAATTTGGTAAGAAAAGAGGTAAATATGTTAAAAAGATTTTTAACAGTTGGTTCCCTATTGAGAAATGATGAGCTCTTAGAATATAAGAGAAAAATTGAAAAAAGAGATGATATTACTTATCCATTCTATGATGACTTGGAGGGATACAAGGAATGTGAAGAAAGAGCCGTTGAAGAAATTGTAGAAAACAAATCGAAGAAGGTCTTGAAGAGATAACTGATGGAGAGTATCCAAAAGCTCTCTGGCACCTAGACTTTGTTTGGGGCTTTGATGGTGTTAAAAGATATATCAATGATACAGGATATTTCTTTGAAGAAAAAGACAATGATGGCAAGTATGAAACTAGAAAAGATATAGGTATCAAGTACGAGGGCAAACTTTCAGCTAAGAGCCATCCCTTTATTGACCATTTTAAAAGGCTCCACAAGTTAGCTGATGGACGAGTTAAGATAAAACAAACCATCCCTTCCCCATCCCATACCTTTGGTGATGCCATAAATACTGATTATTTAGTTGATTCTTATTATAAAAATGAAGAAGACTTTGAAAGAGATCTCATAGCTTCTTACAAGGAATACCTTGAAGAATTCAAAAATGCTGGTGGCGAAACCATCCAATTTGATGACTGTTTGTGGGAGCAATTTGCCGATGAAAGTGAAAACAGTCAATACGATGGTCAAAGTAAAACTGATTCTCATACCAAAAACAAAGATTTGGCTGAAAAATATATAGCTATAAATAACGAAGTTTTTGACTACGCCCATTCCCTAGGGCTTAAGGTTTATACTCACAATTGTAGAGGAAACTACGCATCAAGACACTTTGGTTCAGGAACTTATGATTCCATAGCAGATCTATTCCTTAAGAAACAAAATTATGATAGGTTTTATCTAGAATGGGATGATGAAAGGGCGGGATCCCTAGATTCCCTCAATGCCTTAAAATATAAAGACTGCGAAGTAGTTCTAGGATTCTTATCATCTAAAACCTCTACTTTGGATGACGAAGATAGGGTCTATGATCTCCTAGAAGAAGCAAGTAAAATTATAGATAAGGATAGACTCTACCTATCCCACCATTATGGTTTTGCTTCCTGCGATAATGGAAATGAACTTAGTCATGAAGAACAATGGGCCAAAATAAGACAAGGACAAAAAATCGCCCAAGACTTCTGGGGCGAATAAAATAAAGACTTGGTAAAGGATAAGCTATAATCTCCAAAAAAAGGCTGACGTAAGGGTGTAATCTTAACTTGCATCAGCCTTTATTATTTTATTTATTTTTCTTTTGGTTCTAATCTTTCCTTGCCACCCATATACATTTGTAGTGGTTTAGGTATTTTTACGCTTCCATCTTCTTGGAGAAGATTTTCTAGGAAGGCTATTAGCATCCTAGGTGGTGCTACTACTGTGTTGTTTAAAGTATGGGCAAAGTAGGTTCCATTTTCTCCTCTAAGTCTTATGCCAAGTCTTCTAGCTTGGGCATCGCCTAGGTTTGAACATGAGCCTACTTCAAAGTATTTCTTTTGTCTTGGTGAGAAGGCTTCTACGTCACAAGATTTTACCTTGAGGTCAGCGAGGTCGCCTGAGCAGCATTCTAGGGTTCTAACAGGAATTTCAAGTGACCTAAAGAAGTCTACTGTATTTTGCCATAGTTCGTTGTAGATGTCCTTGCTCTCTTCAGGTTTTGCTATTACTACCATTTCTTGCTTTTCGAATTGGTGGATTCTATATACTCCACGCTCTTCTATACCGTGAGCTCCTACTTCCTTTCTAAAGCATGGACTGTAGGAAGTCATCTTTAGTGGCATATCTGCCTCTTCATTTATTGTATTGATAAATTTACCAATCATGGAATGCTCTGATGTTCCTATTAAGTATAGGTCTTCACCCTCGATCTTATACATCATATCTTCCATTTCAGCAAAGCTCATTACTCCTGTAACTACGTTAGACCTAATCATAAATGGAGGTACATAGTAGGTAAAGCCCCTATCTATCATAAAGTCTCTAGCATAGGATATAATAGCTGAGTGAAGTCTTGCTATATCACCCTTTAGGTAGTAGAAGCCTGCCCCTGATGTATTTCTAGCGCTGTCTAAGTCTATACCATCGAAGGTTTCCATAATGTCAATGTGATAAGGAATTTCGTAGTCAGGAACTACTGGATCTCCAAATCTTTCTATCTCGACATTTTCGCTATCGTCCTTGCCTATAGGAACTGTATCGTCTATTATTTGAGGAATGACCATCATTCTCTTCTTAACTTCTTCGCTATAGTCTTCGGTTTCTTTTTCTATATCTATAAGTCTTTGGTTAATTTCCTTAACATGGTTCTTGGCTTCTTCTGCTTCTTCCTTTTTACCTTGGCTCATTAGGGCTCCAATGTTTTTGGAGGTTTTATTTCTCTCAGCCCTTAGATTATCTCCCTCGGTCTTTACTGCCCTAAGTTTTTCGTCATATTCTCTAACTTCATCTACTAGTGGAAGTTTCTCATCTTGGAATTTTTTCTTAATATTTTCCCTAACTAAGTCAGGATTTTCTCTTATTAACTTAATATCAATCATACTTACTCCTTAAATTCAAAATAAAAAAGACCCTCCCAATTGGGACGAAGGTCTCGTGGTGCCACCCAAATTACGCAAATACTTGCCTTAATTTACTATATGCTCAAAGGTAGATTCGCCGGATCCTGCAAGGAATTTCCACCAACCATTCCCTCTCTATCTACATTCCCCCGGTTACTAGGTCTTATCATAGCACTATTCACTTACCTTTATTATACCATAAGATAATAATATATTACAGTCTTATCTATTGACTTAATATCTAAGATTTCATCAAACATAAGGAGCTAACTACCTACACTATAGAGATCTTTCCTAGTAAAACTTGAGCCTGGTAGCTATACTTACATTCTCTCTTAAAAGCCAAAACCTATTAATTTTAGGGTAATGGTAAATGGATAACTTCATTATAAACTCCATTTAATAATTGACTTATCATATAATTACTTGTAGATTTAAATTAATAAGAGGTTCTTTCCACCTTCAACATTTGTGGGAGTAGTGAGTCAGAACATCAATTTTTATCTATTATATTTTTTACCCAAACTCTTTTATCAGATAGGTATATTTTTAATTTGATTTTCGATATTTTCTTCGGATAATTTATTTTGTTTATATCTACAACAAAGTTATTAGCTTTCACTTATTCATAGTGGCCCTTGCATTTTAATAGCGCAAGGCTATTCCCATTTACAAAATAACCCACCCTATGTTCCTTATCAATTCTTCTCCTCCATAGACCTGATAAATTATTCTTTAAAGATTCAGGTTTACCAAGGCCTTCAAAAGGATTTCTTTTTATATCCTTAATAAGTTTATTTATCCTATTAAAATTCGTCTTATTAATCTTATGCCAATATAAATAATCTTACCATCAATCATAGTCCCGATTTATGGTGTTAATCTTCATAGTCTATTAGCTCTTTTTCAAGTAAATTCAACTTATTATCCTTGTAGGCTTGGAACTTTTGCTCGAGATATTTTATATTTCCCTCACTATAGAAGGGATCTGCCGTTAATTCGAAAGGAATTCTACGATCTCTAGCTACTTTTTTCAAATAAATATTAATAGCAGCAGATAAGGATATACCTATTTCATCAAAAACACCCTCTGCATTTTTCTTGACTTCATCATCAACTCTCAAATTAATTTGTGCCATATTGCCATCTCCTTAAGCTTATTATAGCATTATTATATTATTTGTAAATACAAATACTTAAGTATGCCAATTAGGGTTAATGAGACTAATATTTATCAGAATATTTCATTGTAAGACATTAAGAATAGATTTTCTCAAAGTCCTACTTCCCTTCCATAATTTTATCTATGGCAAGCTTGGGGATGCCTATGTCTTCTACTAGACACTTATCCCTAAAGGCTGAGTTGGTGTAGACTCCTTTTTTCATAGCCTGCATGGATACTATTAGGTCAGCATCGACTACATTGCCATAGGTCTTGCCACTTGTTGCATCTAGACCTGATGGGATATCTATGGATATTGTGTATTTTAGGCTACGGTTGATGGCTTCTATTACAAAGCTATAGGGCGCCTTGATCGTACGATTAAGACCTGTGCCAAATATTCCCTCTATTATCGTGCTAACTTCGCTCAAGTTAGCTTCCATCATGGCAAGCTCTTCTAGGCTAACTAATGGATAGACTCTATCAGTTAGCATATTTACTGCATCAAAGTTTACTTTAAAGTCATTACTCGCCTTATCAAGGTTTCCTACTATGTAGACTTCAACATAAATGTTTTTAGCTAGGAGGTTTCTCGCAAGGGCTAGGCCATCTGCACCATTGTTGCCTACTCCTACTATGATAGCAAAGGTTTTTCTCTTCTTTAGGTCAATATTTTTTAATACAGCCAGAGATGCCCTCTCTACTAGGCAAAGGGAAGGAATTTTGAGTTCATCTATGGCGTAGGTGTCTATTTTTTGCATTTGGTCTCTATCAACTACTAACATATCTCCTCCTAGAGTCTTAGGTCCCTACCGTAGATTTCTAATATCTTTGTTTCATTTCCCATAATTCTAGAAAATATCCTATCTCCATATTCTTCTTGTAAACTTGCAAGGTCTAGGTTTGATGAAAATATTATAGGTTTGCCTTCATTCATCCTCTCGTTAACTAGGTCAAATAAGAGGGCTGGGTCCTTGGGCCTTGAGGCTTCTGCTCCTAGGTCATCAATTATTAGTAGGTCCGATTCAAATATCAGCCTATATTTTTCATCAAGCTTCTCCCTCCTATCCTCAAAGGCATAGAGGTAGTCATTTAAAAATTTGAAGAGCCTTGGTGCAGTTACATAGAGGACAGAGAAGTTTTGGTCTAGGATCTCCTTGGCTATGGAATTTAGTAAGAAGGTCTTGCCTCTGCCGACTTCGCCATATATATAAATATTGGAAGTTTCGTAGGCAAAATTTGCACAGTACTTTCTTACTACCTTTAGGATGTGGGTCATATTTTCGTAGGGACTTATTGGGTTATTGTCAGGATTTCGTGAGAATAGGTTTATATCAAATGATGCAAAGTTTTCTTCTCTTATCTTGTCCCTAATATTTGACTGGTCGTATTTTTGATCGATAATGAGTTGCTTCCTACAGGAGCATACCTTGTTTCCTACAAAGCCAGTATCTTGGCAGGCAGGGTGGAAGTATTTTATCTCCATATAGTCTTCACTATAGCCATTTTCCCTCAAGAGCCTTTTCTTGTAGGCTGATAGGTCCTTAATCTTTTTCTCATAATCTTGAGTTTCCTTGCCAAAGGATGCAAGTTTGAGGGAGCTAAAGCCCAATTCCTTAATCTGCCTATCTATGGACTTGATTTGGGGGATTTTCTCATAGACTTCATTTATTCTCTTTTGCTGATTTTCCCTATCCATTTTTCTCCTTTGTTCAAGGATTTGGCTTGCTTTTTTCTCAGGGGTCATCTTACCTATCCCTTTCGTCTAAGATTTCTTTTAATCTTTCATCTCTTTTTCTCTTAATAAAATCAGCTACTTCATCTTGGCTAGTAGACTTATCCTTGCTAGTAGGAGCTTTGCTTGACCTCTTGTAGGTCCTAGGAGACCTTGCCCTAGTTAACTTATCACTTTCTTCCTTCATTCTTAGTTCATTTAGGGAAGAGATATTTTGGTCTCGCCAAGTCTTTATAAAGCCCATCACATACTTTACATCGACATTGCCACTAGCTTTGGCCTGTCTAAAGGCTTCTGTTACAAGCTCTGGATCTGCCTTGTAATCTAGGATAGTCTCTTGAATCCTAGTTATATCAGCAGGGGTCAGGCTCCTTTGGATAATAGCTTCTATATTGTCAAACATTATTGATTTTCTTTGGGCAAGGTCGTAGGAATTTTCGCTTGTATCCCTAGTATCTTCATCACTATCCCCAAAGTACATTTGTCTAAGGGATACGATTTCTATAAAGCTTGTTCCATTATCGGCTCGTTTTTCTCTAAAAATCCCCATATTCACCCAAAAATTTACTGCCTGGTCGAACCTCTCATCAGTAAAGGAGAGTTGCCTTTTGATCTTTTCGGCATCTGCCCTGCCATAATTATAGACGTCCTTGTAAATTAAAAGATAGACCTTAAGTGCATCTCCATCAGCCATTTGAACATAGGTATTCAAAAACATATTCTCAAAGGGCGTGGTTCCCATATCTAGTTTTAATTCTTGCATCTTAAAGTCCATAATAATCATCCTTTGTTAGTTTCATTTCAAGAATCTTGCTATAAATAATTCCTGCTTCCTTAGTAAAGTATCTTTCATCAAATTTAATATCTTGGTTCTCAAAAACTTCTTTCTTCTCACCTGTTATTTTAAAACCCAACTTTTTGTAGGTTGCAATGGCCCTGGTATTAAAAAGATTAACATCCAGGTTTAGTTCCTTAAATTTCATATTAGAAAAGGCCTTATCAATTAGTAGGTCAAGTCCCTCTAGGCCATAGCCCCTTGATGTATAGGCGCTATCAAAGACTACTCCTATCTTAGCATTTTTCTTGAGGTAGTTAATTTGCTTAAGGCCCAAAAATCCTATAAACCTATCATCATCAATTTTTCTTACTGCGAAGTATTTTTTAAGCGGTGAGGTCAAAGAAGCATACCATACCTTTATTTCAAATTCTGATAGGTCGGAATAATTGTAGCCTTGTAGTCTTTCATCTGTAAAATTTTCCCATAGCTTGACTTCTCTAGCTGTATCCAAGTTAAGCTTTTCTAAATAGACCCTAGCCATCTTCGTCCCTATTGGTAAAGTCCTTGAAGGTCGTGCATGGCTTATTGAAGTATAGGTCTACACTTCCAGTTGGTCCGTTCCTATGCTTGGCAAAAATCACCTTGGCTTCGTTAGGACTTTTTTCTTCATCGTAATAATCTTCCCTGTATAGGAGCATAACTACATCGGCATCTTGCTCTATGGCTCCAGACTCTCTTAAATCAGATAGGATAGGCTTGTGGTCAGCCCTCTTGTCAGCCTCACGAGATAGTTGGGCAAGGGATAGGATAGGGCAGTTTAGCTCCTTGGATAGGTTCTTTAGTCCCCTTGAGATGGAGGCTATTTCATTTTGCCTATTTTCTTGCCTAGTATCTGCCTGCATGAGTTGGAGGTAGTCAATTACTACAAGGTCTAATCCCACCTCTGACTTTAGTTTCTTTAACTTACTTCTCATCTCTGATAGGCTTATACCTGGGGTTTCATCGACATAAAGGTCCTTTTCCCTTATTTCCTTGGTTGCCCTGATCAAGAGTTCCCAGTCTTCATCCCTTATGGTACCGCTTATTATATTTTCCAAATGGACAAGGGATACCATGGACAAGAGCCTTTGGTTTAGTTGGTAGGAGCTCATCTCTAGGGAAAAGAAGGCCACAGACTTACCAAGCTTGGCAGCATTCCAGGCAAGGGTTAGGCCTAGGGCAGTCTTACCCATAGCAGGTCTTGCCGCAAGGAGGATAAGTTGAGATGGTTGGAGGCCTGATAGCTTGTTATCAATAGTATCAAGGCCTGTACTTACTCCTGTTATATTTCCATTGTTTAAAGTTAATTCGTTAATCTGTGTTAGGGTATCATCTAGGATTTCTGAGACCCTAACTAGGCCTTCATTTTGGGTGTCTTGACTTATCTTGAAGATTTTTTCTTCAGCTTCAGCAAGTATGGTATTTACTTTATCATTAGACCTATAACCTAGTTCGATAATATCCTCACCCGCCCCTATTAGACTTCTCAAGATAGATTTTTCTTTAACCGAGTTAGCATATGTATCGACATTAGGAGTATAAAATGAGGAGAGGGTAATCTCTGTGATAAACTCCTCCCCTCCAACTTCTTCTAATATATTCTCATTCCTCAACTGGGATATCAAAGATACCTCATCTACCTTAATATCTTTGTCGAACATAGTTACTATGCTCTTAAATATCCTCTGGGTTCTAGAATCATAAAAGTCACTAGGTTTAATAATTTGATTTACTGTATCGAAAGTTTCGTTTTTCTTTAGGATACTTCCGATTATCGCTTCTTCGGCTAGGAAGTCATTTGGTAGGGGCCTTTGGGCCTCAGTCATTACTCTACCTCAGCTTCAACATTAACCTTAAGTGTAGCATTAACTCCTTCATAAAGTCTTACATTCAATTCAAATTCGCCTGTTCCGTTGATTTCTTCAACCTTTTCGATTCTCTTTCTATCTACTTCGATTCCTTCTTCAGCTAGGATTTCTGCAATGTCCTTGTTGGTGATTGATCCAAATAGTTTGCCATCTTCTCCAACTCTTACCTTCTTTGATATAGATAATGCTTCGATCTTTTCTTTTAGAGCTTCTGCTTCTTTTCTATTTTGTTCTTCTTCAGCCTTTAGTTGGTCTCTCATTTTTTCAAGTTCAGCCATATTTTCTTTTGTAGCCTTTACTGCCTTACCTTGTGGATCAAGGTAGTTTCTAAAATATCCTGGCTTTACATCTACTAGGTCTCCCTTAACTCCAACTCTTACAATGTTATCTGTTAGTATTACTTTCATTTCCTTCTTCCTCTCTTAAATATTCATTTATTGCTTTTCTTAACAGTTCTTCAGCATCGTCCATGCTCATATCTAATTGGGTAGCAGCAACTGTTAAGTGCCCACCGCCTCCAATGCGTTCCAATATCAATTGTACCGATATATCGCCCAAGCTTCTACCTGATATGTGAATTTTGTTGTTAGCTATAGTCAAAACAAAGCTTGCCTTAACTCCCTTGATGTTAAGAAGGTCATCTGCAGCTTGGCTTGCTATAAGGGTTGAGCCGTCTATATCCCTCTTAAAGTGGGCTATGGCTATAAAGTCATTTACCATAAAGGAATCTGCTATAACTTCTGACTTGTATTTTACAATTTCGAAGTCATCCTTAAACATCCTCTTGATGTAGACACTATCAGCTCCCCACCTTTTTAATATAGATGCGGCCTCGAAGGTCCTCACTCCAGTTTGGTAGACAAAGTTCTTAGTATCTACTGTTATACCCGCAAGGAGGGATTCTGCTACAACCTTCCTTGCCTTAAAGTTCTCATCTAGGTAGGATAAGATCTCTGTAACAAGCTCTGATGCACTTGATGCATAAGGCTCTATATAGGAAATGGTCGCTTTTTCTATATAGTCCTTGCCCCTTCTGTGGTGGTCCACTATAAGGACATTATCGGTCTTATCTAGGATAGCAGGTGCTTCTGTAGAATTTTTCCTGTGATTATCGGTTACTATAATGAGGGATTGGGGGCTAATCTTCTTGAGAGCCTCATCTTCTGTTAGGATATTATCCTTAAGCTCTTCCATCTCGGAAGTTGCCCTCTCGTACATATTTTCGATTGGTCTAGTTACTTCATTGAGGACTATATATGCCTTAGCCCCAAAGTCCAAGGCCCCTTCATAGATACCTAGGGCTGAACCAAAGGAGTCCATATCCGGATTGTTGTGGCCCATAATATAAATATCTGGCGAAGATTGGATCATACGCTTAAGGGCTTGGGAAATTACCCTAGATCTAACCTTGGAAGTTTTCTCTATTGCCTTGGTCTTTCCACCAAAGTATTCGTAGTTATCTTCAAGCTTAACTACAGCCTGGTCGCCTCCACGCGATAGGGCAATATCCACTGCTCCCCTGGATTCACTATAGATTTTCCCAGGCTTGGCTCCGGCTATTCCTACACCAATAGATAGGGTTGGAGGCAAGCTATTACCAAGATCAATAGACCTTACTTCATCTAAGATAGAGAACTTATCTTTATAGATATCCCTATAATCCTTAAACTCACCAATCATCATGAACTTATCATTTTCATATTTTCTAACTACACAATTATGGTCTTTAAAATACTCATTTATAATACTATCTATTTTACCTAAAACTTGAGGCAAATCTAGTGTAAGGGTCGCATTTCTAATATCATCATAGTTGTCTACAAATACTGAATAGAATACCATCCTCTTATCCTTAAATAGTTGCTTGATAGACTCATCATAAGTGTTGTCAATCCCATAGAGGAAAGTTTGGCTCTTATTCTTTTCAAGATCTTCAATCTTGTTATAATAAAACTCTACTACCTTATCATCAAGATCAATCTTTTTTGAAATCTTATCTTCTTCTTCGTCAAAATCTTCTTCCTCTAAGTCTGGTATAAGCTCATCAATATTTTTACCGATTAGAATTTTCTCATTAAAGAGTTCCTTAAAATATGAATTGTGCCATTTGATAGACCTTTCATCATCAATAATCGCTATTGGAAAGGGCATCTCAAAAACTACATTCTTTGTTATACTGTCAAATGATAAATCAAGATCATCAACATAAGCCTGCAAGCTCTCTCCCATCCTTAGATTGATATTTCTCAGAAAAAAATACAAAGCTATAGTCAGGATAATAGCCAAGGCTCCCAATATTTGATTGTAATAAAAAAGTATAAGTGAAGCAATAGCTGGCAAAACTACAATAAGCAAGATATAATTACTAGCTATGAACTCTTCCTTCCTTTTCATATTAATCTCCTTTTTTCCCTTATATCTACTATTATATCATTAATTCTTAAATAACGAAAAATATCGCTCTACTTTGAAATCCATAATTAAATTAGACTAATTCTTATTTTACTTTAAGTAAAAATTCTAACAAATAAATATCTTCAATATAAATAATACCCAATTAGGATTAGCCTATCAGATTAAGTATAATACCTATATGAAGATTAATGAAGAGCTAAACACAGATATATTTAATATTTCAATAATATCCGACCCCCATGTCCTAGCTGGAACTCTTATGGGGGATAATGAACATTTTGATAAAGAACTAAAGATAGAGAGAAAACTTGTTGTAGAGAGCGAGGGACTTTTTAAGAGGGCCTTGGAGATGGTGGATGCCTCTGGGTCTAATATCTTGATACTGCCAGGTGATATGGTAAAGGAAGGAGAGTACGAATCCCACAAACTTGTCTCGACCTACCTAAGAGAATGGAAGAGCAAGGATCCAAGTCGAAAAATATTCCTAATTCCTGGTAACCACGATATCAACGACCAAAAGGCCTACGACTTTGATAAGGATATGCTCACCAGAAATGTAAGTCCCTACGAATTTTATAAGCTTTATGACTTTATCTTTGATGATGATTCCATCATAGACTACTACAAAGACTCAGATGAATTCAAAATCTACCTAGATGAAGTAAACAAGATTTACCAAAGAAAATACCAATACTCTTACTATGCCCACGGATATTTTTCCTATGTAGCAAGGCTTAAGCAAAACGAAAACCTCGACAACGGCCTTACAATAATAATGGTAGATACATCAATCTATTCATCCGACAGGGAAGAAAAACATAGGGACGGTATGGTCAATATTCCAGGATCTGTAACCCTTAACCAAATGAAGTGGATAGTTGAAAGAATAGACGAGGCTAAGGAAAGAAAAGATATGGTAATAGTTGTGGCCCACCACGCCTTCTTGCCAAACTTTAGAAACCAAGAACTTGTCCTCTCTCCCTTCTTGATTAAGGAATACAAGGATAAATTCGAATGTGAGGACGAGCGTATCAGTGGCAAGACCCCTATAGAGGTCCTAGCCGATAACGGAGTGAAATTCCTCTTTACAGGCCACCTCCACGAGAATGGAACAGCCAAGTATAAGAGCGAAGCAGGATCTATAATCTATGATATCCAAACAGGATCAACCATAACCTACCCCCTCCCTATAAGGCATGTCCTCATAGAAAACAAGAGTCCTACCAAAAACGGCTTTGACATCTTTGTAAGCACTGAACTAATAAGTGACTTCTCCTTTACAGACCAATATGGCGAAGAGCACTATATAAAAGAAGCCAGGGCCTATACCATGCAAAACCAACTTAGCCTAAGGGAAGTAGTAGACAACTACATCAAAATCCAAGCCAACAACCCCCTATTTGAAAATGTAGACTACAAAAAACTCATAATCGATAACTTAAACTCAAACTTCGATTTGGACATTCCCTATCAAAACTACATGAACCAAATAGTCTTCCCTAAAATCATAAAATTCTTCCCAATCTCAAGAAAATACGTGGGCAGGATCTTTATATCAAACCTCAACTATAACTACGAATTTAGGATCAAGGCCCTAGCCAACACCTTCTATATCAAGGCAGAAAATATAGAAGCAGCCATAGATATAATCCTAGACCAGGCATCACAAATCCTTACCCCTGACTTTGTAATGGAAAAAAGCCTTAATATAATGGAAAAAGTCTGGTCCATGCCAATTGACGAAGACCACAACTTCTACGACTTCGCCAACTACATCTACCAATATAGGTCCACAGACAAGGAAGAAAAACCTGAATATATAGAAAAAATGATAGCTAACATCAATTCTCCTGACTACGACCTAATAGGGATGCTAATAGACTATGCAGAAGAAGAAATCAACGAGTACTTTGACACCGTAACAAGGTCTTTCAAATTAGAAAAAGAAGGATCCAAGGAAAAATTCTTCCAAGACCTTATCCAAATCAAGGGTCTTCCTGGAAACCTCTTTTATAAATACTTCATCAAAAAAGTATCTACCCTAAGAGACTTCCTCGACTTCTTCTCAAGATTTTTGACCAAAAAATCCAAAATAAAAGGAGTAGACCTAGCCAAAACCCTGGCTCACTCCACAGCAATAAAAATCGCCAAAAACAACATCTCCGACAAAATCTTTGGCCAAAAATCCCTAAGAAAATTCCTCCTAGGCCTCATAGGTGAAATGAACAACGAAATGAGCTCCATCTACCAAAATGCCAACCTAAACGAACTAGACCACTACTTCAACTATATAGAATACGATGAGTACAGTGAGGACTAGTAAAATTTATATAAAATCCAAACTATGACCAGAGTTAAAGGAAGCTAACTCTGGTTATTTTGTCCACTTAAGTGAGTTGAGCGAACGAAAGAGAGCGAAACAAAAAACCACCTGCGATTGAGGTGGAAGAAAAAAGCTTTAGCTACGAGCACCAAAAAACCCCTTGATGTATAATTGTGATAATCACATGCACAATAAAATCAAGGAGGCATTCATGGATAAAAATACTTTATCGCATAAAGCTTACGATGCAA
>JALEUV010000097.1 GCA_022780515.1 Anaerococcus sp.
ATGGACAGCAAGCCAAGAGATGGGTAAGATTGCCGGAGCCAATATGACTGGATCCGAAGAGACCTACCAAAAACCAAAACCATTCTCTACCCTCCTATTAGGACCTATCAAACTATTTTCAGCAGGAGCTAATAGTGGAGAAGGCATAGAAGAAGAAAAGGTAGACAAGGACGGCAAGATTTACAAGCTATTCAAGAAAGGCGATGACTATGTAGGGGGAATCCTATGCAATGACATCTCCTACCAAAACGATATAAAAGACATAGTCTTCAATGGAAAAGACCTAAGCGAGACCAAGCTAGGAAAAGAAATCTTTTCCAAGTAATTGCGATATATCGTTAAAAGTTTATAATATAAATAGCTAGGGGTGCTGTAGCTGAGAGATGAAAATCATCAACCCTTTTAACTTGACTAGGTTAAAGCCTGCGTAAGAAAGCTATGTGATTGAATTTTAGAGGCCCTAGTTTGGGTCTCTTTTTATGTAGAATTGGAGCATATATGAAAAAACAAAACAACTTATTAATAATGGTATTTTTATCCATGTTTGTAACCATAGGAGTAGTAATTTCTCCTATCCTAAGATTTGAGGGCTTTGCGCCTACAGCCCACTTTGTAAACATAGTCTGCTCGGTCTTTATGGGACCCTGGTATAGTTTACTAAACGGAGTGTTGACAGCCTTTATTAGGATGAGCCTTATGGGCATACCTCCCCTCGCCCTCACTGGTCAAGTCTTTGGAGCCTGCCTTTCTGGTATATTCTATAGGATGAGCAAGGGCTCTCTCCTCGCAGCAGTTATTGGAGAAATAATTGGCACAGGTATCATAGGTGCCATCCTTTCCTACCCTGTAATGAGCATATTTTATGGAAGTGGTGATATAACCTGGTTTTACTACCTACCATCCTTCCTTATCGCAACCATCATAGGAGGCTCTGTGGCCTTTATCTTCCTAAAAACCCTCCAAAAGTCCAAGGTCCTAAGCAAAATCCAAAGAGAGCTAGGAATCCAAGTCTATGAATAACCTAAGGGAAATAACAAAAATAAGAAAGGAAATTAGGGAAAGAAGGCCCCTAATCCACGCCATAACAAGTCCCATAGCAGTAAATATGGTAGCTAATGCCATCCTCTTCCAAGGAGCATCTCCCATCTGTGCCCAAGATCCAAGGGAGATGGAAGACATAGTCCCAAGGGCAGACAGCCTATCTATTAACCTCGGCAATATCACAGAAGAAAGACTAGCTGCCATGGAAATCGCTGTAAAAATTGCCAATAGGGAAAATATCCCAGTCATAATCGACCTGGTTGGCATAGGGATAAGCTCCCTTAGACTAGACTTTTCTAAAAAACTCCTAGCCGAATGCCACTTTGACCTAGTGAAGGGCAATAACTCAGAAATCCTTGCCCTAGGAGGAGAAAAGACCCACGCCAAGGGAGTCGATGTAGGAGATACCGATAAGATAGGACAAGATACAATAGCAGACTCAACAAGCTTAGCAAGGGAGATTAGCAAAAAATATCATACCCAGGTCCTAATAACTGGAGAGACCGATATCCTCGCTAGTGAAGACTCCTACTACCATATAAAAAATGGGACAGACAAACTAGGAAGCTTAACTGCGACAGGGTGCATGCTAACAGGACTAATCTCGACCTTCCTTGCCGTAACTAATCCAATAAATGCCACCATCCTTGCCCTCTTGATTGAAGAAATCTCAGCAGAAGAAGCAAGGTCAGATAAGCCCTACGGGTTTTTTGTAGACCTTATGGATAATATTGGAAGTATAGATGATGAAACCTTAATAAAGAAAGCAAAAATAGAATGGGGGACCTATGAGTAAATTATACCTAGTAACAAATTCAGATAAATATAGCGAAGAAGAATTCCTTCAAAGAATCGAATCTGCCCTAAGGGGTGGGGTAGATATCCTACAGCTAAGAGAAAAAGATAGACCAGATAGGGAGATCCTAGAGCTTGGCAAAAAAGTAAAAAACCTCTGCGACACCTACCATGTTCCTATGCTAATAGACGACAAGGCCCACCTAGCCTGGGCTATAGGTTGTGGAGTCCATGTAGGAAAAGAAGATATGCCAGTAGAACTTTGCAGAAAACTCCTAGGCCCTGACGCAATCATAGGAGCAACTGCCAAATCAATTGATGCCGCCAAAGAAGCAGAAAACCAAGGCGCATCCTACCTAGGAGTAGGAGCAATATTCGAAACCAAAACCCACGTCAAAACCAAAAGAACAAGTGTCCAAACCCTAAGTGCCATCAAAAAAGAAGTCAGCCTCCCTGTCTACGCCATAGGTGGCCTAAACATAGACAATGTAGATATCCTAAAAAATTCAGGAGCAGACGGAATCTGCGTAGTCCGCGCCATAATGGACGCAGATGATGTCTATAAGGCATGTAAGGATTTGAAGGAGAGGATTAATAATATTTTATAGAGAATCAAAGACTCATTATTTATAAAACTTATTTAATGAATCTTTAGATGCAATAAAAAGGCTGTGAGTGTTTATGCTCATAGCCTTTTTATTACGTATCTTTAATAGTTTTATATATTTTTTTATTTTTCTTTATCAATTCCATCCATCTTGATTCAATCAAACAAAACAGAGTATTTCTATAAATCTTTGATTACCTAAAGTTTCATGGAATCTTGTCTTCTTCTTAGTCTTGTGATTGTTGCTTTTTCGTCTAGTTGGACCATGGACATATCGATTATTGTGTCTTTTTCTATGTCCCTTGTGGCTATGGTTTTGTCTGTTATTAGGGCTATTGGCAATAGGTCTTCTTTTATGGTTCTGTCATGGCTTGTTAGTTTGCCAAAGACTGTGTCAGATCCTACTCCTTCTAGTCTCTCGCCCTCTCTGATGTCCCTCTTGGCTATGGCTACTGTGTCTGCTACTTGGCCATGGAGGGGTTCTATTGAGGCTTCATTTTCTACTACTGCCTTATAGATTGTGATAGGTGTTTCTAGGCTTGTTAGGTGGTAAGGCCTGTAGAGTAGGTAGTTTGGTCCATCTCCAAAGCCTAGGAATTTCATAAGATCTCTTACATCTTCTTTTTCGCTAGTTACTATTATAAATACTCCTGGTGCCATTCCACTTGAGAATTCTACTACTCCATAGTGAGATAGGACTCCTCCGTCTTTTTTGAGTCTGAAGTCTTCCACTGCGCTTTCTGGGCTTGTTGGTATGCCATGACAGCCGAAGGTATCAGGTAAGAATCCTATGGCATTGGCTACAGAGTTTAGCTCTAGCATGGTGTTGGTTCCATCTACAAAGGATGTAAGCATCTTTGGGGCAAGACCCTTTTTTCTAGCTTCTTCAGCCAAGGACTCTTGGGTTGCATAGTTATCTAGGGGGTTGTTCTTCCCCTTGGCTGCTACCAAGACATCGAGTCCCATTCCGTAGGCATAGTCTACTAGGTCGATTATGGCTCCCGGCTCATCACCAAGTATTCCTGTGTAGACTACACCAGATTTTTTGGCCATATCTGCAAGGACTGGACCTACTACTGCATCACATTCTACATTAAATGATATCATGTGCTTGTGATATTGGATGGTCTTTCTGGCTATAACAGCTCCAAAAGGAGGGTTTCCTGTGCAGTCTATGACTGCATTTATTTGCATGAGTTTGTATAGCAACCTATAGTTGGTAGATACACAAATGTAGCCCTTTTCTAGGACCTCATAGCCTTCGTTGTAGTCATCTGTAAAGATTATCTTATCTTCACTAACTCCAGAATTGACAAGGGCCTTGATGGCCTTTTGTGGGGTCCTATCTACTACAAGCTTCACTTCCATAGCATCAATTTTTGAAAGCTGACTTATAAGCGACGATCCCATCTTACCACATCCGATAATAGCAAGCTTGATGCTATCGCCATTATCCTTCATTTCTTTTAGTTCTCTATTTATTTTAAACATTTAAACTCCTTATACTCTTAACTGCAGCTATTGCTGATGAAAATGCCCATTGGATATTATAGCCCCCACAAGAACCAGATACATCCAAGGCTTCCCCTATGATATAGACATCATCAAAGAGCCTTGACTTCATTGTAGCCTTGTCTACAAATTTGGTATCAAATCCTCCCAGGCTAACTTGGGCATTGGTCTTATCGTGGATATCTTCTATAGTAAACTTCATTGCCTTTAAGTTTCTTAGCAAGGTATCCATATCTCCACTATTTATTTTATTTGCTTTTTTATCATCTGCAATAGATGATCTTTTAAGAATATCGCTAATTATTTTCTCATTGACTAGGCCAAGGAGAATTTCTTTGATTTTCCTATTAGGATACCTCTCAAATAAGTCCCCTAGCCTTTTTCCTAGGTCCTTCTTGCTATAGGTTGGGAAAAAATCAATCCTTACATAGGCCTCTTTCCCCTCCCTTAGGGCAAGGCTTATTTCATTTGATATGTTAAAGATTGCTGTTCCTGTAAGGCCATAATCCTGAAAGATGAGGTCATCTATGGATGCCTTGATGAATTTATTATCCACAAAGAGACTGGCCTTTGCAGTAACCTTGGTCCCCTTGGATTTTTTGGAGAATTTCTCCCTGGTCTTATAGTTAGTTATGGCATAGGTTAGCTTGGTGACTGGGATTTTCTCCTTTAGGATTTTAAATACACTCCCATCTGATCCTGACCTTGGGAGGGTGATGCCACCACTAGCTATAACTAGGATATCGTACTTGTACTTGTTAGTTTCACTTATCAAAAGCTTCTTTCTTAGGTCAATGTCCTTTATTTCCTCATCAAAGATAAAGCTTGCGTTTTTCCTCGCTTCAAGGTAGAGGATATCCCTCACAGTCTTAGCTGACATGGTAGCAGGATAGGTCCTTCCTGAAGGAAGGCTAGTTGAATCTATCCCAAGCTTATAGAAATAATCTATGAGGTCCTTATTGGTAAAATTTTCTAAGGCCTTCTTAGGAAAGTTTTTATTATCACTTTGGTAAAAATCCATGCCGAAGTTTTGGTTGGTAAAGTTACACCTTCCATTACCTGTAGCAAGAAGCTTCCTACCAGCTTCGCTATTTTTATCTATGACACTTATATCAAGGTCTGAGCCAAGGCTTGCAAAGGCAAGGCCTCCTACTCCTGCCCCTAGTACAAAAACTTTCATAATCTTTCTAGGACCTCTCTTATAGTTTCCCTCTCGCTATAAGGGGTCTTTTCATTCCCATTAAACTTAATGAAATTTTCCTCTCCCTTGCCAAGTAAGAAGACATAAGCTCCCTTATCGGCATGGCTAAAGGCATATTCCATGGCCTTATCCCTGTCCTTTCTGACTACATATTGACCCTTGCCTTCTTCTATGCCCGCTATGATTTCAGAGTTAATATGCTCAACCCTATCAAACTTAGGATCATCTGTGGTTAGGACTGCGAGGACATCATTATCGGCACAAGTCCTTCCTATAAGCCTTCTAAATTCAGAATTCCTATCTCCATTTATCCCAAAAACTGCAATTTTTTGAATGTGGTTAGGTACTGCCTTAAAGACTGATTCAAAGGCCCTAGGAGTATGGGCAAAGTCTAGGATAATATTGATACCCAAATCATTTTCAATATATTCAAACCTAGACTTAATTCCAGGGAAGGACTCGACTGCGTCACGGATATCTTCCATAGGATAGCCCATTAGGGAAAGGACGCTCGCAGCAGCTAGGGTATTGTAAACTTCATAGTCGGCTATGGTATTTAGGGTAAAGTCTACCCCCTTTAGGGTAAAGCTAATCTCCTTGTCATCTTTTACTAGGTTTTCTGCCCTAAAGTCAGCCTCTTCACTATAAATCCCAAAGGTTATAGTATCAGGGTAAAGGTCTTTTGCCCTTTTTCCGTAAGGGTCGTCTATATTAGCTAGAGTAGTCTTTGCTTGGTCAAATAAAATCATCTTCGCCTCAAAGTACTTATCCATGGTCTTGTGGTAGTCAAGGTGTTCTTCTGATAGGTTGGTAAAAATACCATAGTCTATATCTACCCCGTAGAGTCTTTTTTGGCTAAGGCCGTGGGATGAGGCTTCTATGGCCATATTCTTAATCCCCTTATCTAGGGCCTTCTCCAAAATCAAATTTATTTCACAAATATCAGGAGTGGTGTTGGCTGTTGGAATAGCTTCTCCATCCAAAAGGGCGTTGTTGGTCCCAATTGATCCAGACTTGCCCACGAGTTTACTGGACAAGTAGGCTATGAGCCTTGATGTTGTACTCTTGCCATTGGACCCAGTAACTGCCACCATATTTATCTTGCTTGATGGAGTATCAGTGAGGTAGTTTGATACTTGGGCTAAGGCCTTACGACTATCTCTAACCCTTATATAGGATATTCCCTCCCTCTTAACAACCTCATCTTGGTGGACTATAATCTTGCTGCCCGCGTCTATTGCAGAGTCGATATACTTATGGCCATCTGTAAGGCTTCCCTTCACTGCTACAAATATATCATCGGCTCCTATCTTTTTGGAATTGTTATTTACATAATTTATAGGAAAATTACCAGCATCCACGTAGGATACATAGTCAATATTTTCAAGTAAGTCTCTAAATCTTTTCAAATTATATCCTTTCGATTGTATTACTTTTCTTCAAACATTTTACCTTAATGAAGATCATTTTCATTAGGAATATATGCAAACCTTTTAATTTTTGGTAAAATATAGGAGAGGTAAAAGATATGAAAAAATTGTACAAGGTAACTTTAATCCTAGGATTAATTTCGCTTATCATAGGATTTATTTTTAGATATTCATACATAAATTTTTTGGGGATAGATAGACCCCTCAAGCTTGTTTCTTTCCTATGCTTTGGCCTAGGGCTTGTAGGTTCTATTTCTGCCCTTATAGATGGTGTGAATAGGGAATTTAGGGACCATATTTTATTATTTTTAATTTTAAATATCATCCTTGTCTTTACCTATCCCATCCTACTTGGGACAGAGACCTTCCTTAAGTCTATAGAAAATCCCTACACCGACCAGGCACCTGACTATGGAAATTCCACAGCAAAAAAGACTGATAGCTCCTTTATTATAGAAGGTAAGCTCTACAAGATGCCCCTTAGCATCAAAGACTTTATGGCAAATGGCTTCAACTATGATATCAAAGATAATGAAGCTAGGGCAGTAATAAACAAGACCGGCGCCTCCCAAAAGCTCAAGCCTACCTGGTTTACTGATGGCGAAAATAACAAGGTCTACAAGGAATACTACCTAATAGAAGCCTTCTATGAATCTAATAAGATAGATGAAAATACCGAAATTGACAAGATGAAAGTTTCCATGATAAATAACAATAGGGACTTTGAAGTCATGGGCATCCATTTGGAAGATTCCATAATTGATGTGGCTAAAAAACATGACCTCACAGAGGATAGTGAAAATAAATCTAACCCAAGCAAAAAATATTATCTCAAAACTAGTGATTCCTACACCATAACAATAACTGCCTTCAATAGCAAGGTCCAAAGCATAGAAATCGCAAAATGAGCAAACTAAAAGCCGGCATAGCCGGCCCTTTTTTGTACGACTAGTTTATAGTCCTAATTTTTCTTCAATAGCTTCTTTATCAAAGCCTACAATGTCTTCCCCGTCAATGTTAATAACAGGTACTCCCCTGTAGCCCTTACTTACTAGGTA
>JALEUV010000020.1 GCA_022780515.1 Anaerococcus sp.
TCAACATAGACTAGATCACTTGTCCAATTATTTTTTACTTTTGCCCGTGCAGGATCTTGCATAGGTTTGGCATAGGGACTTGATTTAATAAAATCCATATATCTTTTTTCTTCTTCAGGTGTATTTACAATAGGCATAATATCCTCTCTTTCTTGTATTTAGTTAATATTATCTGACTAAAGGATTCATAGTTAGTGGTATTTAACCACTAGTTGAATTATTCTTAAACTATTATACCGTTATATAAAATAAATATAGAGTAAATTCATTATTATATTTAATAATATATTACATGGTAGTTTAGGCAGGATTTTTGAAAATATCTTTCGATTTTACATACACTTTACAATTATTTAAAGTTAATCTAATAAGTTAGCTTTAAGATTTAATTATAAAAGAAAAAAGGAAGGTTATATAATATGAAATTAAAAACAAAACTTTTTAGTACTGTAATTGCTATGTCTATGGTGCTTACTGCATGTGAACAAAATAACGACCAAGCTGCTGATGAAGCTGAATCAAAACCAGCAACAGAAGAAGCTGCTACATCAACAGAAGATGCAGCTGCAGAAGAAAACACAGACGCAGCACAAGAAAGTGAATCATCAATGGGAGCTATCTCACTAGTAACTAGAGAAGATGGTTCAGGTACTAGAGGAGCTTTCACAGAATTAGTTGGATTAATAGAAAAAACTGATGATGGAGAAGAAGATTTGACAAGTACAGAAGCTAACGTACAAAACACAACAAACGGTGTTATGACAATAGTTGCTCAAGATAAGGGAGCTATCGGATACATCTCACTTGGTTCTTTAAATGATACTGTAAAATCTGTTAAAGTTGATGGAGTAGAAGCTGCAGAAGCTACAGTAGAAAGTGGAGAATATTCACTATTTAGACCATTCAACCTTGCTTACAAAGAAGATGCAATAACAGATCTTGGAAAAGACTTCTTAAAATTCATTGCCTCTCCTGATGGACAAGCTATAGTATCAGAAAATGGTTATGTAAAGATTAAAGAGGGCGAAGCTTATACAGCAAGTGGTATGAGTGGAGATCTTAAAATTGCAGGATCTACATCAGTATCTCCTCTAATGGAAAAACTAATCGAAGCTTACAAGGGACTTAACCCAGATGTAAACATTGAAATGCAATCTATCGGTTCAACTGAAGGAATTAACACAACTCTTGATGGTGCTAGTGAAATTGCTATGGCTTCAAGAGAACTAAAAGATGAAGAAAAAGAACAACTTACACCAGTAGTTATAGCTAACGATGGTATAGAAGTAGTTGTTAACAAAGAAAACCCAATTGAAGAATTAACATCTGAACAAATTCAAAAAATGTTCAAAGGTGAAATCACCGACTGGAGTGAATTAAATTAATGGAAAAAGACACAAAGGGCAGAATATTTGAAATAATATTTCTTATAGCTACACTTTTGTCAATAAGTTTTATAGCTCTAATCTGTATATTCATATTCAAAGCTGGTATAAGCTTTGTAAGTAATTACGGATTATGGGACTTTATAAGTGGAAGTAAGTGGAAACCAACAGCAGTCCCTCCAAGCTATGGTATCTTACCAATGATAGTTGGATCTATCATAGTAACAATATTATCGCTAGTGTTTTCCATTCCTTTTGCATTGGCCATATCTGTTTTTATGGCCTTTTATGCTAAAAAGACTTATAAACCACTATCAAGTCTTATAAAGCTTATGGCTGCTGTTCCTTCAGTAGTTTATGGATTCTTTGCCTTAATGGTAATAGTGCCTATAGTAGCATCTATTACCAATAGGGGAGGAATGAATATACTAACTGCTTCAATACTTCTAGCTATAATGATTACTCCAACCATAGTAGAAATTTCTGAAACTGCCTTAAGAAATGTACCAAAATTCTACTATGATGGATCTATTGCACTTGGTGCAACTAAAGAAGAAACAATATTTAAGATTATGATTCCAGCTGCTAAGAATGCAATTTTCTCTTCTATAATCTTAGCAATGGGTAGGTCAATCGGTGAAACAATGGCGGTTTACTTAGTAATAGGTAACCAACCAAGAATGCCTGGTTCAATATTAGATGGAGTTAGAACAATGACAACTAATATAGTTCTAGAAATGGGATATGCTTCTGGTGAACACAGACAAGCCCTTATAGCGACAGGTATGGTGCTATTCGTATTTATTTTGATCATAAACTTAATATTCAATATAGTAAGAATAAGAAATGAAAAACAATAAGGGAATGAAATGAAAAAAACTTTTAAACCTCTAATTATGCTCCTAACTGCCCTTGGACTCTTATCCTTTGCTGCAATAGTAATTTATATACTAGTGATGGGTATTCCAAGCATAGATAGTTCAATATTTGCATGGGAATATAACAGTGAAAACCACTCTCTTATGGCACCTATGATTACAACCCTGGTTACTATAGTTTTAACCTTGTTAATAGCCCTACCACTTGGCATTTTTACTGCTATATATACTAGCTCTTATGCCAGAAGTAAGTTTATAGTTAACCTTGTAAGTTTTACTAGTGAAATACTTGCAGCTATTCCATCTATAGTTTATGGCCTATTTGGTTACTTGGCTTTCGTAATATTTTTAAAAATGGAATTTTCAATAATTTCTGGTTGCCTAACCTTAATGATAATGGTACTACCAACAATTATTAGAACCAGTCAAGAGGCTATAGCTACAGTAAATAACCTACAAAGAGATGCATCTTTGGCCCTTGGAGCTACAAAATTAACAACAATTTTTAGAATTATTTTACCAGAAGCTCTACCAGGAATCCTAGCTGGTGTATTCTTATCAGTAGGTAGAATAGTAGGTGAAACAGCAGCATTAGTTTACACAATGGGAACTTATGTATCTATGCCTTCAAATATTATGAAGTCATCTAGAACATTGGCAGTTCACATGTTCCAATTATCTTCAGAAGGTCTTTATGTAGACAAGGCTTATGCAACTGCAGTAGTCCTATTGATCTTTGTAATAATAGTCAATGCTGTATCAAATAAGCTTGCAAACAAACTTATTAAGGAGTAATAATGACTAAAGCAATTATAACAGTAAGAGATCTACACCTTTTCTATGACGATTTTGAGACATTAAAGGGTATAGATATGGATATAAATGAAAATGAAGTTACAGCCTTCATTGGACCTTCTGGTTGTGGTAAGTCTACAACTATAAAGTGTTTTAACAGGATGAATGATCTTATTGAAGGTTGTAGAATTGAAGGAGAGATTAATATAGGTGGCAAAAACATCTATGATCCTTCTATGGATGTTATACAACTTAGAACAGAAGTAGGAATGGTATTTCAAAATCCTAACCCATTTTCTAAGTCAATCTATGATAATATAGCTTATGGACCAAGAATCCATGGTATTAAAGACAAGTCAACTCTTGATGAAATTGTAGAATCAAGCCTTAGAGATGCATCTATATGGGATGAAGTAAAGGATAAGCTAGATCAAAATGCTCAAAGTCTATCAGGTGGACAACAACAAAGAATTTGTATAGCAAGGTCCTTGTCAGTAAAACCTGAAATCCTATTAATGGATGAGCCTACAAGTGCTCTTGACCCAATTTCAACAGGAAAAATTGAAGAGTTAGTAGATAAACTTAAACAAGACTACACAATTGTTATTGTAACCCACAATATGCAACAAGCTGCTAGAATTTCAGATAGAGTAGCTTTCTTCTTAACAGGAGAAGTTATTGAGATGGACGAAACTGAAACAATATTTAATAGGCCTAAGAATAAAAAGACCGAAGAGTATATTACAGGAAGGTTTGGTTGATGAGAGAAAGATTTGATAATAAGTTAACTGATGTTGAGGAAAGCTTTGTTGATTTAGCTGACCTATATTTACTTAACTTTGAAAAATTTATATTGTATAAAGAAAGTCCCGAAGTACTAGATGAAATTGTTGAAAACGAAACTAAGATTAATACCAAAATTGATTTTATAAAAGATATGTGCTATAGCATGATGCTAAGAGAAGCCCCTGTTGCAAGTGACTTGAGATTTATCCAAACTTCTATGTCCTTAGCAAGCTCTTTTAGACGTATTTATAGCCACTTGGTAGAAGCCTGCATTATACTAAAAGAAATCGAACATAAAGAACCTTTACTAGATATGACTGGAGAAATGTTTAAGATTTTAACTGAAATGCTTAGCAATTTTAGGAAGGCTCTTGTGGATAGATCAGATGAATTGGCATATAATACTATTAAAATGGATGATCAAGTAGATGAGTTATTCGAAAAATCTATTGATTTTGCAATAGGTAAAGAAAGGGAGAAGGTTATTAGTACCAACGAACTTGCCAATTTAATTCTTTATTTCAAGTATTTTGAGAGAATAGGGGACAGGTTAGCTAGAATTAACTCACTAATAACTAATTTATAATGATATACGTTATTGAAGATGATGATTCAATTAGAAATTTAATACTTTATGCACTCAGAGAAAAGGGCTATGAAGCAAAGGGATTTGCTGATGGTTCTAACATAATTAATCTTATGAGAGAAGAGCTACCAAGATTAGTTTTACTTGATATAATGCTTCCTGGAAAAGACGGCATCGAAATCTTAAAAGAGATCAGAAATGATAACTCTTTTAAGGATGTCGCAGTAATTATGCTAACAGCCAAAAGTGAAGAATTTGATAAGGTTCTAGGTCTTGATTCTGGTGCAGATGATTATGTAGTAAAGCCTTTTTCCGTACTTGAGCTTTTGAGTAGGATAAAGGCTGTTTTAAGAAGATATGGAGATAATAGTTCTAAAAAAATGAACTATAAGGAGATATCTTTAAATAAGAAAAAGAGAAGTGTAAGTGTTTCTGGCAAGGTTGTTGATTTAACTTACAAGGAATTTGAAATGCTACTTTATCTAATGGAAAATCCAAATGTTGTTATAACTAGGGAAGATTTCCTAATTAAGATATGGGGCTATGATTACGAAGGTGAAACTAGAACGGTAGATGTACATATAGCTAGTCTAAGAAATAAACTCGATGTGGCTAGTAAGTACATTAAAACTGTGAGAAATTTAGGATATAAATTTGAAGAATAAGTTAACTTACAAATTAAAAAAATCTATTCTTTTTCTCTTGATGGTAGTTTTGCTTATTACTTCGATTTTTCTAGGACTACTAGGATCAAAAAGATCAATAGATCAAAAAGTCGATTATATGGATAAGGCTTTACAATATCTTCTAGAAAAAGAAGGCTCTTCCAATTTTTATGATGATTTAGATGATTTTTCTAGATTAAATCCAAATCTTAGGCTAACCTATATAGATACTAATGGAAGAGTTCTTTACGATTCTAACGAAGACTACACTAAAATGGATAATCATGCTAATAGGGCTGAATTTAAGGAAGCTATGTCCAAGGGAGAATCTTCAGATATAAGAGATTCAGATACATTAGGATCGAGATTATATTACATTTCTAAAAAAGGTAATAATATCTTAAGATTATCATCGGAAATTTCGGTTTTTAAGAACTCAATTATTTATCATGTTTTGACAGTATTTTTAATAGGTATTATAGCTATAATAGTGCTACATATATTTACAGGCATATTTGTTGATAGAATTATTAATCCAATTAAAAACATTAGCGACAATCCCTATGACATAAGTGATGAATTTATCGATGGTTCATATGATGAGATTCAACCTTATCTAATAGAGATCAAGCGTATTACAAAAGAGCTGGAAAATGAAAATATGAAATTAAAAAATTGGAATCAAAAAATTTCAGAAATTACTGAAAATATTAAGGAAGGTATGCTACTCATTGATGAAAACTTCAACATTAATCTTTTAAATCCATCAATACTTAAAATCTTTGGTAAAAATAAGAGTGTATCTTCACTAAATGATCTTACTGATGATAGATTATTGATAATAAGAATAAAAGAAGCCTTTATTCTAGATGAAGAAGTCAATTTTGATTTAAATATTAATGGCACAGATTTTAGAGTGTATATTGATCCTATTTTTAATAATGATAAGAAGAACTTATTCATAATTTTTGTTGATAATACTGAGAACAAAAGGGGAGAAGAGCTAAGGCGTGAGTTTACAGCCAATGTGAGCCATGAACTAAAATCTCCACTAACATCTATTAACGGTTATGCAGAATTAATATCTTCAGGTCTTGCCAACGAAAAGGATATAAAGGAATTTGCAAAGATTATCAATAAAGAAGGTCTTAGGTTATTAGACACCATTGACGACCTCCTCAAACTTTCTAAACTTGACGAAGGTAGCGAATCTATTAAATTCACAGAAGTTAATATTGAAGAAGTATTTAAATCTATCTTTAATAAATTTTTACCAAAAATTATTGAGAGAAATCTACTGGTAACTTTTGATATCGATGATATTAAAATAAGAACTAATGAATCATTATTTATAGATCTTTGCACTAATATATTTGAAAATGCTATCAAATATAACAAGGACAATGGTAAAATAAAAGTAGCAGCAAAAATAAAAGATGATGGTAGACCCTTTATTTCTATCAAAGATACAGGAATTGGTATAAAAGAAGAAAATATAGAAAGAATTTTTGAAAGATTTTATATTGTAGATAAGGCTAGAACTTCATCATTAAAATCCACTGGACTTGGTCTTTCAATTGTAAAACACATAGCTCAAAACCTTGGTTATACAATAGACGTAAATAGTGAATATAACGAGGGTACAGAATTTATAATAAACTTAAACGAGTAAATAGGTCATGCTATTTACTTTTTTAATATATGTTTAAAATTTCTTTTTTGGTTATAATATTAATAGATAGCAAAATAAAATCAAGATCTTGCTATAGCTTTAAATAAAATGACGTAAATCTTATAACAATCGTAATAAAAGGAGATATGGTAATGGAATTTAACAAAGTAGTATTACTAGGTGGAGGAGTTCTTGGATCACAAATTGTACTTATGAGTGCTTATACAGGTCATGACACAACTATTTGGTTACGTAGCGAAGGTTCTATAGATAGGACTGAACCAAAACTAGAAGATTTAGAGATCTTATTATTAATGATCTAAAAAATTCAAAAGAACTAATCGGTAATCAATTTGGAAAATATTTTTATCCAAAGGGACTCATAGAAGCTTGGGATGGCATAAGTGAAGATGATATTGATAAGTTAGTTTAAGAGAGAGCACCAAGATTAGAAGAAAATATTCATCTTGACCTTGACCTTGATAAGGCTTTAGCTGATGCTGATATCATTATAGAAGCGATGTCAGAAAATCCTGAAGCTAAAAAAGATATATATGAACAAATTAAAGACAAAATATATGAGAAAACCATACTTGTAACCAATACTTCAACCTTAATACTTCTCAATTTGCAGAATACACTGGCAGAGCAGAAAAATTCTTAGCCCTACACTTTGCTAATAATATTTGGAGACAAAATACAGCAGAAATTATGGGTCACGAAGGAACAAGTGAAGAAGCTTACAATGCAGTAGTAGATTTTGCTGAAGAAATTAATATGGTTCCTATAGAACTTCATAAAGAGCAACCTAGATATATCCTAAATTCATTAGTAGTACCATTCCTAGATGCTGCTAAAGAATTATGGGCTAAGGGAGTTGCAGATCCTCAAACAATAGACACTACTTGGAAAATAGGTACAGGCGCTCCTGTTGGACCATTTGAAGCAATAGATGTTATAGGGCTTGAGACTGACTATAATATCCTTAAGAATACTGATGATGTAGACGATCCAAACTCTATAAACCACAAGATAGCTGCTCTTTTAAAAGAAAAAATTGATAAGGGCGAAACAGGAGTTAACGCTGGTAAGGGATTCTACGACTACGAATAAGTCATAAGAAAGGGCCTTTAAGGTCCTTTTTATGGCCAATTTTAAAAGTCTTGGGGGATGACATAGTATAAGTAAAGAGATTTGAAGTAAGTAATTAAAAATCCTAGAAAACATTCGAAGAATTTCTAATAGATAATTGACAAATAATTTAGCTTTCAAGTCATATAAAATTAATGGGGAGAGTCTTATGAGATTACTAAGTATTATATTAATAATAATGGGAATAGTATTTACAATATTTGGCTATCTAATTTATTTTAAAAAGAACTATAAGTTAATAAATGGTTTTAAAAATGACCTAGCTAAGGGGGGAAAGAATATCTCCTACGGTAAAAAGTCGGCTTAGTCAAGTTAATAGTGGGTGTGATTTTGATCCTTATAGGAATATATCTATTGTTTACTAATCTTTAAGGAAGGGGATAATTTATCCCCTTATTTTTCTCCTTCAAGTATTTCTATGGCACACTTGACCCCATCAAGGCTTGAAGACATGATGCCACCAGCATAGCCTGCACCTTCTCCTATTGGTCTAAGGTTTTTAAATTTAGTTTTATACTTATCTCTTAGAAGTCTAACAGGGGATGATGTTCTGGTTTCGACACCAGTTAGTATAGCATCAGGACTTGCAAAGCCCTTCAATTTTTTATCGAATACATTTAGTGCTTCTTTTATGGCTACATTTATTCTATCTGGATAAATCTCATTTAGATTTGAAAGGGTGTAGCCAGTTTGAATTGTAGGACTTATTTGACCGACTTTCTCAGTTTTTCTATTTAGTAAATAGTCTTCAAGTCTTTGGACTGGTGCCTTGTTATCTGACCCAGATAATTGATAAGCCTTCCTTTCTATTTGCCTTTGGAAGTCTAAGCCAGCAAATTTGCCTTCCCCGTAGGTTTCACTTCCTACTGAGCAGACTATAGCACTATTGGCATTGGTGTTAGCCCTATCGTTGTAGCTCATGCCATTTACACAGAGGGAATTTTCTTCGCTTGACCCATTTACCACATAGCCACCCGGACACATACAGAAGGTATAAACTGAAGTTCCCTTATCTTTATTGGTGTAGTTTAGTTGGTAAGAAGCCTGAGGGAGTCTATCATCTACTATATTATATTGGCTGAAATTAATGTCTTTTTGTAAATGCTCAATCCTAAATCCCACTGCAAATGGCTTAGCTTCTATGTCTATATATTTATCAAGCATTTTAAAGGTATCCCTCGCAGAATTACCCAGTGCTAGGATGTATTCATCAGAAGTATATTCTCCCTTATCGGTGACTAGAGCCTTTATCTTATCATTTTCTATATTTAGGTCAATGAATTTTTCCTCAAAATGAAAAGTCCCACCAAGACTTTCGATATTTTTTCTTATATTAACTATTACCTTTCTTAGGATATCTGTGCCTATATGGGGTAGGTGGTCATAGAGAATATCTTCATTGGAACCATTTTCGACTAAGATTTTAAATAATTCATTAATTCTCTTGTCTTTTGACCTTGTGGTAAGCTTACCATCAGAAAAAGTACCAGCACCACCTTCACCAAATTGGATATTCGAATTTACATCCAAGTCTGATCCATTAATGAAGGCATCTACTGTCTTTACCCTCTTTTCCATTCGCTGACCTTGCTCAATTATATCCACTTTCACACCTGCCTTGGCAAGGGATAGGGCTGCAAAAATCCCAGCTGGACCTGCACCGACAATAGTTGCACTTTTGATCTTATTTTTATTGATAAATTCTAGTTTTTCCTCTTTATAATCTGCTATATTTGTCTTTAATTTTTTTCTAACTTTGCTAGAGATTTCGGTGTCAAGGATCACCTGGTAGATATAATTTACGCCACGCCTAGCATCAATTGACCTTTTAAAAATTTTATATGAATCTATTTTTTTATTTATAGTTTTTTCTATCTCTTTTTTTAGATCTTCCTCACTATGGTCATAAGGAAGTTTTATATTTCTCAGAAGTATCATCTTGCCTCCAATCGTATATATTTTACCCGAAATATATAATTCTGAAATTGATAATACAAGATAATAAATATACAATATTATATCTTTGAAAAAGATAAGAGTAGGTTAATAAAATAAAGTTTAAAGCAAAAATAAAAAAGCAGACTTTTAATCGTCTACTTCTAATTCTTCTTTAACTTTTTCAAGCTCTACAAAGCCATTATCATTCCGATACTGGTCTAGGTCTTCACCCTCAAGGTCAAGAATTTTTAAATCAGATAGTTCATAGGGTGCATTGTATATTCTTTGTTGACCCTTGATAGGTACAGGGTGTATTGGTCTTATATCAGTTAGAAACCATGAGTACATTCCACTCATATCGACATCATCATCAATACGAGCATCATATCTATCTTTTTCTTGAAATGGCTGACAGTCAGTTATTTTTGCTATGGCTAGTGCATGACCAAAAATGAGAACATCTTTAAGGTCTTTTCTATTTTTGTCCTCAACTGTAGAACAAATTAATATATCTCCTCTGTAATCAGTTTTCCAAGACCTTGTTTCAATTTTCTTTTCTTTGCAGGCAATGAACATAGCGTAAGGTGCATACATACTTAAAGCTTTCATAATAATATAATACTTAGATTATAGATAATAACAAAAGAAAATTCTTATATTCTAAAATATAAAGTTAGTTTGGTTTTTAGTAAGCAGCATTAATATTTTCATTACATAACAATTAAAACCTTTTAGTTAATACAAAACTTTCTTATACTTTACTAAGTTCATATATGTTATAATTAAGAAAAAGGCAAGGAGGACTTATGAATAGGATGGTATCGAAGGTATTAAAGCTTGCTGTGGGAGTAGCTGTCCTTGTAGTAGGAGGAATTTTTATTCATCAAAAGTTTTTTGAAAGTATTCCTATAGCTATAGTTCACGATAATCAATGGGTTAATGATGTCGAATATGCTATTTACAATAACAGGGGTGGCATTGTTAATATCAATATAGATGAAAATTCAAAAGAACAGATTGAAAGTGCCATAAGTTTTGCTAGGGGTGTTATATTTGCAGGTGGTGATGATTTTGATCCAAGCCTTTATGGGTCAGATAACACCGAGGATGTTGAAGACTTTGATAGGGAGATTGACGAAAAGGAACTAGATATTTTGGATATTGCTATCAAACAGGGTAAACCTGTACTAGGTATTTGTAGGGGCATGCAACTTATAAATATTTATTATGGGGGTAGCTTGTATGAAGATATAAAAAAGCAATTTAGTAGCGAAGTAAACCATAGGAACGATGATGAGACCTTAGCCTACCATAATGTCAATATAGAAGATGGGACGAAACTTGATAAAATAGTGAGGGATTCTGATATAGAAGTCAATTCCTATCACCACGAGGGGATTAAAGACCTGGGGGATGGATTAGTGGTATCAGCTAGGAGTGATGATGGCCTAGTTGAGGCTATAGAAGATCCTGGCTATCCGTTTTTATTGGGCCTCCAATGGCACGTTGAATCATCGACTGGGGATAATACTTACAATGAAAAGATTATAAAAGAATTTATGAAGGCTGTTAGGAGCAGTAAATGATATGGAATTTGTTAGAGAATACGAAAGGATTGGAAAGCTAGATCCAGATATAAAAAACTTTGTTCTCATGAGCAAGTCGCCTAGGCGAAGAGAACTTTTATCTTTTTTAGACCCAGAAATTAATCTCAATCCTATAGATGAGAGAAAAATCGAAAGAAAATTTATGGAAGTCTATAAAACAAATGATTTTTTAACCAGGGCCTCCAAAACCTGCTGTGAAATAGCCAAGGCTAAATCAGATATAAGTCTAGAGGAAGGTACTCTATACATAGCATCTGATACAATTGTCCTTATGGATGATAAGATTTATGGAAAGCCAAAAACCTTGGAGGAAGCACGACTTATGTTTATGTCATACTTTGGTAAGGTTCACTATGTGGTAACTAGTGTTTGCCTTAGGGCAAGAGGGTATCTCGAAGTGTTTTATTCTATAGCAGCTGTAAAATTTGTAGATTATTATAAGGACCTTGATCCTTTAGTTAATTCATATATAAGGAAAGAAAATGTAATGGAT
Source organism: Anaerococcus sp. (assembly GCA_022780515.1). Taxonomy (GTDB): domain Bacteria; phylum Bacillota; class Clostridia; order Tissierellales; family Peptoniphilaceae; genus Anaerococcus. Next base: position 11,958 of record JALEUV010000020.1, read on the forward strand.
AAGGCAGGGGCCTATGGTATCCAAGACCTCGATAGTAGGTTTATTGAGTATATTGTGGGTGATTACAATACCATAATAGGCCTACCTGTGAGTGAAATTAGTAAAAGAATATTTGGGAGTAAATAATTGATTAAATATATATTGTGGGACATAGATGGAACTTTGTTAAATTTTGACCTAGCTGAAACTAGGGCTATTAGAAAGTGCTTTAAGGACTATGGTTTGGGAGAACTTTCTGATGAAAAACTTATAGACTATAAGAATATAAATAAATACCTATGGAAAAAATTAGAAAAAGACGAAATTACTAGGATTCAAGTCCTAGAGGGGAGGTTTAAAATCCTCTTTGATAAGTACGGTTACAAGGTTGATGATATCCCTGCCTATAATATTGATTACCAAAAAGCCCTAGGTCAAACTTATGTCCTTAATGAAAATGCTAGGAAAGCCATAGAAAAATTAGGAAACAAGTACGCACAATATGGAGTAACTAATGGATCAATCATAGCTCAAGAAGGAAAGCTTAGGGGAGCCAAATTAGATAAATACCTGAGGGATGTTTTTATATCAGAGAGAATAGGGTATGAGAAACCTGCCAAGGAATTTTTTGATTATGTTTTTGATCAAGTGGGATCTTCCGATCCTTATGACTATATCATTGTAGGGGATTCTTTAAGCTCTGATATAAGGGGTGGCAATGTCGCAGGAATCAAAACAATTTGGTATAACCCAGCTTCCCTTATAAATGACCTAGGGGTCAAGGTAGATTATGAAGTAAGAGATCTTATAGAGATAGTGGATATTTTAGAGGAAAACAATGAATGAAGAAGCTATAAAAAAGACTTTAGTCGATAATTTTTTTAGGTATTTAGCAATACCATCCCAGTCTAAGGAAGGAAGTAACAAAATCCCTTCATCTGAGGGTCAAGAAAAACTTGCAAGGCTCTTAGCAAAAGACCTTCAAAAACTGGGACTTGTTGACATAGCAATAAATGAATATGGAGTTATCCAGGCAAGGCTTCCTAAAAATTCAGACTATACTCAAGCTATTGGCTGGGTCTGCCACCTCGATACTGTTGATGTAGGACTTTCTGATGAAATCCATCCTAAGGTAATTAAAAACTACCAAGGAGGTAATATTACTCTAAATAGTGAAGCTAATATTATTTTGAACCCAGAAGAAAATCCAGAAATTTTAAAATATATAGGCGATGACATAATTGTATCTGATGGAAAAAGTGTACTTGGAGCTGACAATAAGGCAGCTATTGCAAATGTAATAACTGCTATAAGTTACCTTAATGTAAATAAAAATATCGAACATGGAGATATTTACCTTGCCTTTGTCCCAGATGAAGAGATAGGGCTTAGGGGGTCTAGGAAGATTGATTTTAATAAATTTAAGGCTGATTTTGCCTATACTATAGATTGTTGTGAGCTAGGAGAGCTAGTTTATGAAACCTTCAATGCTGCAAGTGCAAGTATAAGCATAGAAGGGGTCAGCGCCCACCCCATGTCAGCCAAAAACGTACTCGTTAATCCTATTATGATAGCCAATGACTTTATAAACCTCTTAAATAGGGCAGAGACTCCAGAGCATACCGAAGGCAAAGAAGGATATATTCGGGTAACTGACATAGAGTCTGATGTACTAACCGCTAAAATTAATTTGAATATAAGAGATCATAGTAGGGAAAAGTACGACCAAAAGAAATCTTACCTAATCTCCGCTATAGACCTCTTACAAAAACAAAACCCCAAGGCAAAAATCTCTATAGAAATAAAGGATATCTACTCTAATATCCTTGATAATGTAAAAGATACCAATAAAGTAGCCATAGCTAAATTGTTTAGAACTTTCAATAAGCTTGGAATAAAGCCCAAGATAATTCTTATGAGGGGTGGAACAGATGGGTCTTACTTATCGACTCGAGGCATCCTTACACCAAACTACTTTACAGGAGCTCACAACTTCCATTCAAACAAGGAGTTTTTGCCTATAGATTCATTTTATAAGTCACTTCTTGTAACAATAGATCTAATGAGCAATGATTAATTTTACAAAACTTATGTGAAAATTTTACATTTATGGTATATTATTTTAGTAATATAGAGTTAATTAATAGGAGGAATTATGGAAAAAGGAGGGCCCGATAGTAGGCTTGAATTTAAAAATAGCTAAAGGGGGTTACTTCTTACCTCACTTAGCTTAAAAAGTTAAAGGAGGTTATATAATGAGTCAAAAAAATTATAATGTAGACAACCTAAACAAGATACAAGAATATATCAATAGAATGGATCCCGTTGATATAGCTGATAAGCTTGAATTTTTACCAGACAAAGATGTTGCAATTTGGATTAAACTCCTAAACAAGGACCTTTTGGCAGATGCTTTCACAGAACTTAGAACTGAGAATAAAATAAGAGTTGTAAATATCCTATCTGATGAAAGTATAAAGGACTTGGTAAGGGATTTGGATGAGGATGAGCTTGTAGATACCTTGCAAGAGCTTCCTGCCAATATCACCAAGAAATTGATGACTGTTCATATCGATAAGGATAGGAGAAAGATTGTAAATGAGCTTCTCGGTTATCCTGAAGAATCTGTTGGTTCTATAATGACAGTTAATTTCTTGTCCGTAAAGGAGACTGCTACACCAAAGGCTGCTATGGATAAGGTAATGAGATCAGACCTAGATGCTGAAAAACTAGAACAAATCTGGTTAACAGACCAATCCTTGGTTCTTATGGGTTTTGTATATATAGCTGACCTAATTAGGTATCAAGATAAGACCTTAAAAGAATTATCTCAGAGTATTACAGCAAGTGTTAGTCCTACTGACGACCAAGAGGTTGTAGCCAAGCTATCTATTAAATACGATTTGGGAGAAGTTCCAGTTGTTGATAGTGAGAATCGTCTAATAGGTATAGTACCGGCAGAAGATGTAATTGACGTAGTCCATGAAGAGATGCAAGAGGATATGTCAAACATTACTGGTATTTCTGAACAAGCTGAGACTTACCTAGATGAGCCAAGTTTTAAGATCGCAAGGACTAGGACAACCTGGCTTATAATCTGTTTACTAACAGCTACTATGACAGGCTTTATCATTCATAGGTATGAGTCCCTACTAGCATCCTATGTGGCTTTGACAGCCTATATACCAATGCTGATGGACTCAGGTGGTAATGCAGGAAGTCAAGCTTCAACTACAGTAATTAGGTCCTTATATGCTGGAGAAATATCCTTCAAAGACTTCTTAAAGGTTGTCTTAAAGGAAGGTTCCATAGGAATTATAGCAGGGGTTATCCTTGTAATTATAAACTTTATAAGACTTATAGTCTTAGACCACGCAGAACTAGGTGTCAACCTAACAGTTTCAATTACCTTGGTTCTAACCATTATCTTCTCAAAAGTTATGGGGGGCATCTTACCTCTAATAGCTGATAAGTTTCACCTTGACCCTACAGTTATGGCTGGTCCTTTAATAACAACTATAGTAGATACCCTAGTACTTTTAATATATTTTGAAGTAGCTAGCCTATTACTTGGTATATAGAAATATCCCTGTTCTAAGGAAGACTTAGGATGGGGTTTTTAAATTATTCTAAAATTTATTCCTAAATATTTTCTCTATTTCATTTCGAATCATTCATAAGCGATGTTTTTATATCAAATTTTTGAATTAGCATATTTATTAAAAATTTTCTTATAGGTTGAATTATTTTATCTAAATTGTACAAGGCATATTCAACCAGAAATAAGGAATTTACAATGATAAATAAATGTAATAACCCCATTGACATGAAAACGTATATTTGATATTATAATAATGTAGGAAATTTAGAGAATGATCCTAGGAATAATTATAGGATTTGGGAGGGATTTTGATTTTAAAAATCAAGTTTGTAAGTTTTTATTATCAATTTCGTTTTGCTATAAAATTATGTAAGGAGAATATATGATTAAGAGAAGTAAAAAAACCATGGATGGTAATACAGCCGCAGCTCACGTTTCTTATGCTTTTAGTGAAGTTGCTGCAATTTATCCTATAACACCATCTTCACCAATGCCTGAATTTGTAGACAAATGGGCAGCTAATGGAAGATTAAACTTATTTGGCAACCCTGTTTCAGTAACTGAAATGCAACATGAGGGAGGAGCAGCAGGTGCAGTACACGGATCTTTGGTAGCGGGAGCATTAACTACTACATACACTGCTAGTCAAGGACTCTTACTGATGATTCCTGATATGTATAAGATAGCAGGAGAAAGACTACCTGCAGTATTCCACGTAGCAGCTCGTTCATTATCAACATCGGCTATCAATATGTATGGTGACCACCAAGACGTTATGGCTGCTAGAGCAACAGGCTTTGCCTTCCTAGCTTCAGGATCTGTTCAAGAAATTATGGACCTTTCTCCTATAGCTCACTTAAGTGCAATCAAGGCTAGAATACCATTTGTTAACTTCTTTGATGGATTTAGAACAAGCCACGAAATCCAAAAAATCGAGGTTTGGGACTATGATCAATTCGAAGACTTAGTTGATTGGAAAGCTATAGATGACTTTAAAAATGACTCACTAAATCCAAATAGACCAACCATGCGTGGTGTATTTGAAAAGAGTGGATACTTCCAAAGGGCTGAAGCACAGAACAAGGCCTACAATGGACTACCTGCTATAGTTTTAGACTACATGAACAAAATTAACGAAAAGATCGGTACAAATTATTCACTATTTAACTACGAGGGTGCAGAAGACGCAACGGATGTAGTTGTAGCTATGGGATCTTTGACAGATACAGTAGAAGAAACTGTAAATGCCCTAGTTAAAGAAGGAAGAAAAGTTGGAGTTGTTAAGGTTCATTTATATAGACCATTCTCAGTTGAACACTTACTAGCAGCTATCCCTGAAACTTGCCAAAGAATAGCAGTTCTAGATAGAACAAAAGAAAAGGGATCAGCAGGAGAACCTCTATACCTAGATGTACTTCAAGCCTTCCAAGATACTGATAGAAATCCATTAATTATCGCTGGTAGGTATGGACTAGGTCAAAAGGACACAAGACCTGCTCACATCAAGGCTGTTTTTGATAACTTAGCTAGTGAAAATCCAAAGAACCACTTTACAGTTGGTATTAATGATGATGTTACCCACACATCTATCGAAACAGATAATGACTTCGTAATCTCTGATGGACAAACAACTCGTTGCATCTTCTGGGGTAACGGAGGAGACGGTACTGTAGGTGCTAATAAAAATGCCATCAAGATTATAGGTGATAATACAGAATTGTATGCCCAAGGATACTTTGACTACGATGCTAAGAAATCTAATGGTTTGACTATGTCTCACTTAAGATTCTCACCAAACCCAATCCATTCAGCATACTTCATAGATGAGGCTGACTTTGTTTCATGCTCACCACAAGCTTATGTAAGACAATATGATTTAGTAAGTAACCTAAAGAGAGGTGGTATCTTCCTACTAAACACAATTTGGTCAGAAGATGAACTAGAAAGCCACATTCCAAATAAATTGTTAAGAGAAATTGCTCAAAAAGAAATCAAATTCTACACAGTAAATGCATCTAAGATTGCCCAAGAAGTCGGTCTAGGCAATAGGACAAACATGGTTATCCAAACAGCCTTCTTTATCCTATCAAAGGTACTTCCTATAGATGAAGCTATCAATTATCTAAAAGACTCAATCGAAAAATCTTACGGTATGAAGGGTCAAGATGTCGTTGATATGAACAATAGGGCAGTAGATAGAGCAAGTGAAGAATTAACAGAAATAACTGTTAAGGAAGAATGGAAGAGTCTACCTGATGATGAAGAAACTAATGATCCAAATGAACCAGACTTCATCAAGAACATGGTAAGACCAATTATCAACCTAAAAGAAGATGACCTTCCAGTTTCAACTTACCTACCTTATGACGATGGACAATATAGTACAGAAACATCAAGATATGAAAAACGTGGTATAGCTCTATTTGTTCCAGAATGGAAGATAGACAATTGTATCCAATGTAACCAATGTTCATTTGTATGTCCACACGCTTGTATTAGACCATTCTTGTTAGATGAAGACCAAAAGGCAAATGCACCAGAAGGCTTTGAAACAAAGAAGGCTACAGGTAAGGGATTAGAAAACTATGAATTTAGAATGCAAGTTTCACCTTATGACTGTATGGGTTGTGGCAACTGTGTAGACGTATGTCCAGCTCCAAATAAGGCACTAGAGATGAAACCTATCGAAGAAGAGATAGAAAAAGAAGCAGACAACTGGGTATTTGCAGATAGCAAGGTTGGATATAAGACCAATGAAATTCCAGCTAATAACGTTAAAAATTCTCAATTTAGCCAACCACTCCTAGAATTCTCAGGTGCTTGTGCTGGTTGTGGTGAAACACCTTATGCAAGATTAATCACTCAACTTTATGGTGACCACCAAATTATAGCTAATGCTACTGGTTGTTCATCAATCTGGGGCTCATCAGTTCCATCAATGCCATATTGTAAGAACGCCAATGGAGAAGGACCTGCTTGGGGATCATCTCTATTTGAAGATGCTGCAGAATATGGATACGGTATGCTCCTTGCAACTAAATCTAATAGGTATTTATTAGAAACTCTAATGAAGAAATTTATTGGACTAAAAGTACAAAGCCAATTAAATGATTTATTTGCAGCTTGGATGGAAAATAATGATGAATATGAAGAAAGCAAGAAACTATCAATCGAGATCACATCTCTATTATATAATAATACAGATAACGAAGAAGCTAATAAGATTCTTGAAAGAATAAGAACCTTAAAAGACTACCTAGTTAAAAAATCTATCTGGATCTATGGTGGTGACGGCTGGGCTTATGATATAGGATTCTCAGGCTTAGACCACATCCTAGCTAGTGGTGAAGATATAAATGTAATAGTATTTGATACAGAAGTTTACTCAAACACTGGTGGACAATCATCTAAATCTACACCTCTTGCAGCAGTAGCTAAATTTGCAGCAAGTGGTAAGAAAGTTCGTAAAAAAGACCTTGGACTAATGATGACAAGCTATGGATACATTTATGTAGCTCAAGTAGCTATGGGTGCTAACCAAGCTCAAACATTAAAGGCTATAAAAGAAGCAGAAAGCTACAAGGGACCATCTCTAATCATAGCTTATGCTCCATGTATTAACCATGGTATCAAGGCAGGAATGGGTAGAACTCAAAGAAGAGAAAAAGAAGCTGTAGCAAGTGGTTACTGGCACCTATGGAGATACAATCCATTACTAGCAAAAGAAGGCAAGAATCCGTTTGTACTAGATTCTAAGGACCCTGATGCATCCTTCCAAGAATTCCTCCAAGGAGAAGTTCGTTATGCATCACTAAAGAAGGCCTTCCCAGAAACAGCCGATGAACTATACCAAGAAGCAGAAGCAGCTGCAAAAGATAGGTTGGAATCATATAAGAAGTTAGCAAATCGAGAGTAAGAGAAGAATATGGAATTAAATTTAGATAGTATAAAAGAAGCTAGATCTATCCTTGAGGGAAACATAGAAAAAACTCCAATATATACAGCATCAAGGATGAATGATAATTTGTATATAAAAATGGAGAACCTTCAAAAAACTGGATCATTTAAATTAAGAGGTGCTTTTAACAAAATAGCACATCTAACAGAAGAAGAAGCAAAAAGAGGAGTAATATCATGCTCAGCAGGCAACCACGCTCAAGGTGTTGCGCTATCAGCTACTAAACAAGGGATCAAATCTTATATTTGTATCCCTTCAGTAGCACCCCTATCTAAAATAGAGGCAACTAGAGGATACGGTGGGGAAGTTATCATAGTTGATGGTACTTTCGATGACGCTCAAAAAAGAGCCTTTGAACTCGAAAAAGAAAGAAACTTAACCTATGTAGCACCTTTTGATGATGAATATGTTATAGCTGGTCAAGGTACAATTGGTCTTGAAATCTTAGAACAACTTCCAGATGTAAAATATATAGTCGTTCCAATTGGTGGGGGAGGGTTAATATCTGGAATAGCCCTCGCTGTTAAATCTATAAAACCTGATGTTAAAATAATAGGCGTAGAACCAGAAAATGCTGCCTCCATGTACGAATCTAGGAAGGCTGGCAAACTAGTTACCCTTGATAGTGTAAAGACAATGGCTGATGGTATAGCAGTAAAAAGACCTGGTAACATTACCTTTGACCTAGTTGAGAAATATGTAGACGATATAGTTACAGTTTCAGAAGATGAAATCACTAACGCAATCCTAAGGCTTCTAGAAGAATCTAAGGTAGCTGCAGAGGGTGCAGGAGCATCATCTATAGCTGCAGTCCTACATGGTAAGTACGATTTTTCTGATGGAAAGGTATGTGCAGTCCTATCTGGTGGAAATATCAACATAAACACAATTTCTCAAATAATCAACCAAGGCCTATTTAAAACTGGTAGACTTGCTGAGATTACAACAATTATTTCTGATAATCCTGGTGAGCTTATTAGACTTCTTACAATCATTAAAGACTTGGGTGCTAATATTATGGCAATTGACCAATTTAAGTCCTCAGAAACAGTAGGATTTGACCATGCTGTTGTAAGGATTATAGCAGAGACTTACAATAAAGATCATAGAAGAAAACTCTATAAAACTTTAGCTGATAAAGGCTACAAAGAAACTCATGCTGCTGAATCTTACTAAAGTAATATAATATTTACTTAACTTATCAATAATATAAATTATCCGGTGTAAGCTTATCACCGGATAATTTTTAAATTTATTTTTAATTGATGAATTTTTCATAGTATAATCATTATATATTGGAGGATATTTATGAATAAAGTAAATATATTACTTATACAAAATGATATCAATTTGGCTAAATCTATAAAAAATTATTTGGAGGTAGAAGAGCGGAATGTTGATATATCAAATAGCGGAACAAAGGCTATGTCTCTTTTTGATAAGAACCAATATCTTTTAATAATATTAGATTTATTACTTCAGGATATTAGTGGCTTTAAAGTATGCAGGTACATAAGGGAAAAATCGACCATACCTATTATTATATTAACAAGTTTAAATGATAAAGTATGTAAATTGCAGAGCTTGTGTTTAGGTGCTGATGATTATATTACAAAGCCTTTCGACTTGGAAGAATTTATAGCAAGGATAAAGTCTCTCTTAAGGAGAACTTATATTTTTTCTAAAAAAATTTTAAATGAAGATTATGAGAGATTTGCAGGTAAATTGAAATTAAATAAGAAAAATTATAGTGGTTATTATGAAGATTTTATTATAAAATTAACACCCAAAGAGTTTAAAATATTATGGCTACTAATGGAAGATCAAAATAAAGTTTATAGTATGGATGAAATTCATCAGCGAATATGGGGTGATAGCATTTTGGAAAGAGAAGTAAACCCAGTAATGTCCCATATTCGAAGAATAAGATATAAATTTGAAAAGTTAGGGCTGGAATCACCTATAGAGACAGTTTGGGGATTTGGCTATAAGATAAAGATTTAAGAAAAAGACAGAAAAAAGACAAAAATAAACAAAGTTAAAGTTAAGATTTATTTATATAAATGTTTTATAATTATTGTAAAGATAATTATAGGAGGAATTTATGAATTATCATAATTTTAAAAGGTATAAAAACGGTGATATAGATATCAAAAAATTTTATGTAGTGATGTTGTGTAAAAAATTGAATAAAGGAGATTTAATATGAAAAAAATGTTATATAGTTTACTATTGTCAGTAATTTTACTTCAACCGACTACAAGAGCATTCGCAAAAGAAGAAAATTTACCTTATGTAGAAAATTTGGGTTATCAAGTTGAAGTTGTAGATAATAATATATCCTTATACTCCTATGATAGCGGTTGGAAATCTTTTTTAGGTGGAAGTTGGAGACATGGTGTAGATACCAGTTCTGTGCGGTCACAATTTGATCATAATAGTAAAACTCACAAAACAACCGTTCAAGGAAAAGGAGGAAAATACTCCTATTCAGGTTGGGTTTCTCCTAGAAGAAGAGCTTCAGCCTCTTGGGAAAAAGCTTTCACTGGAAATCAAGCTTGGGCAGATGTTAAATAGTTAAAATTTATTATAGGTAGAGCCAATGAAAAAAATAGTACATATTTTAACAATTTTTTTAGTTGTTTTATTAGGATTAGGAAATTTTATAATGAAAGATTCATATTTTATGAATTTATTTATTGATGAATTTGATACCACCATAAATATAGCTACAAAATCTGAAAATAAAGAAAAATATATTGGAGAATTACAAAAAATTGCCGGTGAAAATAATATTGATTTAATAAAACAAGTTAATATACCTAAAAACGGCGAGAATGGTAAACAAAAAGTAAATATTTATATTTTTCTAAATAAAACCGAC
>JALEUV010000006.1 GCA_022780515.1 Anaerococcus sp.
CACTTACCTTATCAAGAATCTTATCTGGGCTTAAAACCTCCATACAACCTCTTTTTTATATTATTAATACATAAATACAATGAATATATTTCTTATATTATAAAACATTTTCCTAAACTTAGTCAAGTCCTTAATATTGTGTAAATTAGTCTAGAACAATATTAAGGACTTGACTCAAAAGATGCTAAACTAATATATAACTCAGATAATATAGCAGAAAAAAGATTAGCAGAATTTTTAACGAAATGGTCAAGAAAATATCCAAAACTTAGAAAAATGCTAGAAGGTAAAGATAATTTATTCACCTTTATGCTATTTCCAAAAGCAATAAGAAGAAGCTTGTATACCAATAATATATGTGAAAATTTCAATAAGGATATAAAAAGAAAATTAAAACAGAAAGTTCAATTACCAAATGAAGAAAGCCATGATAAAGCAATCTATATACCAGTATCAGAATATAATAATAAGTTTTCTAATAGGACCCATCTTGGATTTAGATTGGTAAGATATGAGCTTAAAATGATGATAGAGGAATAAGATAACAAAATTTATAAGTTGGAGTTTACACAAAAAATTTGACAGTACCCATTTTCATAATGAAATACAAACACATTTAAGAGAAAGCCTAGCTTAATTACATATGTAAATTGTTTTAAGGCTTTCTCTCTTATTTAAGATAGAAAGGATAAGTATTTTAGAATCATAAAATCAATCACGACATAATATTGCGATATAGGCGTTATTGTCATCCTCTGATTAAAGTCGTAGACCTCGTGAGTTACAAATGATACATTGTAGTCAGATAGGTAGGAGATGGTGTTGTTGGATAATTTGGTGATAGATGCTATGGTTACATCTTCTTTAAGGGATTTTATAAAATCAATTAACTTCTCATTCTCTCCACTAAAGGATATGACAAAGAGGACATCTCCTTCTTTTATAAGACCTTTATATCTCTCATAGTCGGAGTTCTGGTCTAGAATATTAAGAATCTTGCCAACGTTTAGGAAATTTCTCTTAAGCTCTTCTGCTACATTTAGTTGAGTATAGCCATTTCCAATGACAAATATGTCTCTAGCTTCGTTTAGTTTCCTAAATAAGCCGTCGAGATTTAGGGAACTCATCATGGTCATTGTTAGGTTGATGTCATTTTTAGTGTATTCTATTTCATTATCATCAAAGGAAGAATTCTTATCTTCTTCGCTCCATTTGATAAGATATTTAAGCTCGCTATAGCCATCAAGTCCTAGTTTTTTGGTAAAGGTCATTATAGAACTTGTGCTAAGACCTAACTTATCTGCCATTTGATTAATATTTAATTCGTTAGCTTCACTTTTATTTTGAATTATATAGGAATATATTCTAAGGTCGTTATTATTGAGCTTAGAATAATTTTCCCTAATCAAGTTCATCAATATCATTACTTTGCCTTTCTAGAAATTCTGTAAAGAACTTCTCTAGCTCTATAATATAAGGGCTTATAAGCCTGACTTTTCTTTCTTCTTCAGCTAGGAAGATATTGTAATCACTCTTTGTCATAGGCTTGTATTCACTTCCTATAATTAGTTTGATGCAAGGGATGGACGCTATTTGAAACATCAATTCCTCGCTTCTTATATCCTTTGAGAAATCCACAATCACCACCAAGCAATCTTTAAGCATTTCTCTATCGAAAGCCACTATCTCCTTAGCTCCTGCATATGTTTCTGATAAAATCCCTACATCAAACAAGAGTCTTTTGACCGTATATTTGATTATATCTTCATAGGCTCCGTTACCATAAATAAAGGCTCTTTTGACTTTCCCTAGTTTCTTATAGATTAAATCTTTTTTCGCATCGAAACTTGTAGCAGAGCTAGTCACAATATCTACCTTGTCATTTAATATGTAGTATTTAAGGTCATTATAACCATTAAAGCCTAGCTTTTTGGCAAATCTTAGGACGGAGGTCCTAGATGTATAGCAGATACTCGCAAATTCGTTAATCGTAAGATTGTAATTAAGACCATTTCTTAATATTTCATTTGCAATCACATAGTCTGTCTGGGTAAATTTGTTTTCATTTTCCCTTATAAGTTTTTCTAAACTGATAATATCACCTCACTAAAAAATCCCTACTAAGCTTATTATACGATAAGTAGAGATTTTTCTTATATTACTAGGTTTTTCTATTACTAGTTTTATCCTTAGTTAAGTTCTGGCCAGAAATCCTTATTTGCTTCGATTAGATCGTCAAGAAGTTCTTTGGCAACTTTCGCACTTGGCACTGTTGCTGAAAGTGTTAGGGCTTGCCACATCTTTAGGTAGCTTCCTTCAATCCAAGCTTCAACTACAAGTTTTTCTACAGATACTTGTTGTTCCATTAGTCCCTTTTGGAATTGCGGAATTTCTCCTTGGTTGATTCTTTCGATTCCATTTTTACCAACTAGACATGGGATTTCTACCATTGCTGTAGGGTCAAAGTTTGGAATTGCTCCGTTATTTTCAACTATAAGAAGGAATCTTTCTTTTGTGTTTTCTGCAATGGCAATAGCAAGGTCTACGATGTAGGTTGCGTGCGCATCAAGTTCGATTTCAACTCCTTCTGCTGTTCCCTTATCAATGATATTTTGACAGAATCCAAATACATCTTTTTCTCTTCCCTCACGAACTTCGTCAACTCTTGTGTGATTTGGATCAGTATGCTCCATTACGAAGTCAGGATAGAAGTAGTATTTTAGGTAAGTATTTGGAATTGTTTCTGGGTCTAGGGCATAAACGTCTTTTGCCTTTGTGAAAGTCTCAACCCATGATGGATCAAGGTGTTGGGCTGTTCCTATACCATCAGCAAATCCGTTTACTGATACGTGCTCTTTGATTTGTGGCATTAGGTCATTTCCTTGTTTATCAGAAATTTCTGTAAACCAACCAAAGTGGTTTAGACCGTAATAAGAGAAGTCAAGCTCTTTCCATTCTTTTAGTCCAACCATGTCTGCCATCTTGTACATTAGGTCAATTGGCATGTCACAGATGTTTATAATCTTAGAATCTGGTCTTAGTCTTCTAGTAGCTTCTGCTACGATTGCTGCAGGGTTTGAGTAGTTTAGCATCCATGCATCTGGTGAGTATTTTTCCATGTAATCAATGATTTCAAGAACTCCACCGATTGAACGCATACCATAAGCAAGTCCACCTGGTCCACATGTTTCTTGTCCGATACATCCGTGTTTTAATGGAACTTTCTCATCCCTATCACGCATCTCGTATTTACCAACCCTAAGTTGAGCTAGAACGAAGTCAACATCTGTAAATCCTTCTTCAGGATCTGTAGTGTAGACAAAGTTGATTTCTGGGTGTCTTTCTTTTAGTAAGATTTCTAGTGCCTTACCGATAACGCCTTGTCTATCTGCGTCGTTATCGTAAAGTTTGATAGATCTAATTGGGAATCTATCAAGGTTATCTAGAAGCATTCCGATAATTCCTGGTGTAAATGTTGAACCACCACCAGCTACAACAATTGAATATTTTTGTGTCATAATTAACTCCTTTTATATTAATTCTTTTCTTAACTAATTAACTTTTCTAATCTAATAATTCACCAAATGCATCTGCTACATATTGGATATCCATTCCTACTATAACATGAACCGAATTTCCGCTCTTGGCAGTACCATAAGTTCCAATTTCTCTAAAGTATGAATCATCTGAGACCTTTGAAGGATCATTGACATTTACTCTAAGCCTTGTTACACAGTTAGTAAAGTCTTTGATGTTTTCGGCACCACCTAGTCCTACTAGAATTTCATCAGCCATAACTTCAAACTTATCTTCAGATTTTACTATTTTACCTTCAGTTCCTTCTTCCTTCTTCTTAGCCTTGTAGTCCTTCTTTGTATAAAGCTTGTTAGCATCTTCTGTGAGAGCCCTACCTGGTGTTTTAAAGTCAAACTTTGTTATTAGGAAGGTAAATACTAAATACCATACTGCTATCGCAACAAGTCCAATCACTAGCATTATGAGATAAGTTTTCCAGTGGTTAGCCGCAAGTGGTATCCAGTTTAGGGAAGCCATCTCGATAACTCCACCAGAGAAAACTCCAACAACTCCTGCAAGATTCATTACAACAGCAAGGATTGAAGCAAGAACTGCGTGAACTACGAATAGTTGTGGTGCTATAAAGAGGAAGGTAAACTCGATTGGTTCTGTAACCCCACTTAGGATAGCAGTAAGTACAACCGGAATCATAAGACCTGCAATCTTCTTCTTGTTTTCTGGACGAGCTGTCTTGTAGAAGGCAAGTCCTACACCGACACATCCAAAGATCTTAGACCAACCTGTCGCTGTAAGTTGAGCGTAAGGCGCGATTTCCTTTAATGATCCTGTGGCTGCTGCAATTTGTGGAAGATTTTGTGCCCAGTAAGCATAAATTCCACCAGGAACAACCAAAGAGTCGTAGAACATTGGAGCGTATAGCAAGTGGTGAAGACCAAATGGTATAAGTAGTCTTTCCAAAAGAACAAATATTCCAACACCAACTGTTCCAGATCCTAATATTATGTCTCTAAATACATTCATTCCCGCTTGGATCTTTGGCCAAATCAAAACGGCTAGGAAAGCTACAGGAATCATTACGATAAATCCAATACCTAGGACAAAGGATGAACCTTTGAAAACTCCCAAAGCCTCTGGTAGTCTAGTATCGAAGAATCTATTGTGTAGATAAATCGCAATTCCAGATATTAACAAAGCTCCCATCATACCCATATCAAGGGTTTTAACATTTGCAATCATTGCAAGACCGCTTGCTCCACCAACCTCTTGTGAGAAGTCTACACCGAATGTTCCTCCCCAATGTTTAAGAATTGTTGAAACATAATTTAGGAAGACAATGTAGATAACAAATGCTTCCATGCTGGCTCTGGCATTTTGCTTTTTGGCAAGTCCTATCGGTAGGGCGATTGCAAATAATAATGGCAATTGATTAAATACTACCCATGCTCCTGATAAGACCATATCCCAAAATCCAAACCAGATTGTTCCTTCACTGGCCATTGGTCCCATGATTACTTCAGTAGTAAACAAAGTACCAAAACCTATTAGTAGAGCTGAAACTGCAAAAAGCATTACAGGTGTGAACATCGCTCCACCAAATCTTTGAATTTTTTCTTTCATGGTTCTCCTCCTATTGAAAACGTATTATCTTATGTTTATATAATATTCCTTCACAGAAAAATTGTCAATAAAGCCCTATTTTTAGGGATTTGTGTCAGTGTTCGATAATTTTTACATACTTTGTGAAATTTCACATTCCCTAAAAATACCTATTTACCTTGTTAAATATTATTATTATCTTTTAAACAAAGAGAAATCACATAATTTTTTAATAAAATTTGGGTATAATATAAATGTTAAATTTAGAGTTTAAAAAATTCGTAATAACTTTAGGAGGAAAACATGACAATTACATTTGCAGGAGACAAAGTTACACTTTTAGGAACTCAAGTAAAAAAAGGCGATAAGGCACCTGATTTTAAGGCTACTAAGGATGATACATCTGATTTTAATTCAGCAGAATTAGAAGGTAAGATTGTTATTTATTCTGTAGCTCCTTCTCTAGATACTAGCGTATGTGCTTTACAAGCTAAGAGATTTAATAAGGAAGCCTTGGACCTATCTGATGATATCGTAGTAGTTCAAATCACAGAAGACCTTCCATTTGCCCAAGCCCGTTTCTGTGCTAATGAAGATATAGAAAATCTTTTGATGGTTTCAGACTATAAGGAAAGAGAATTTGGAGAAAAATACGGATTTTTAATTGATGAACTTAAACTTCTAGCTAGAGGAATAGTTGTAGTTGATAAAGAGGGCGTAATCCAATACGTTGAATACGTTCCAGAAGTAACTAACGAAGTAAACTTCGAAGCTGCTCTTGAAGAAGTTAAAAAATTAGTTTAACTAAAAGACCAAGTAGAAAGATCACGAAATAAAGATTAGAAATCACCCTACTTGATTTAATAGATAAATATGAAAACGCCTTGGCAAGGAGTAAAACTTGCTAAGGCGTATTTTTATTTAAACTTAAGCTCATAACTTCTTTTCTTAATATAAAAATAATAAAAGCTAGAAATGACAAGGTTCGCCATCCAACCAAGAGGGACTGCATACCAGAGCATGGCGAGCCTATCTTGTGGGCGAATGCCATAGAAAGGCTCACCCTTATAAATAAATTGATAATATTAGAAAAATGAAAAAAAGAAGTAATGAACTTTCTCATAAGAGACGAAGATATAATCCAAGCCTTTGAAACAATAAGAGACCAAGTAGTCTTTACTACAAAAAGAATATTTGTAATTAATGTTCAAGGAGTCACCGGCAAAAAGATAGCCTACATCTCCTATCCTTACTCGAAAATCCAATACTTCGGAATAGAAACTGCAGGCATGCTCGATATAGACAGCGAGCTTATAATAGCCTTTAACGACGGAAACAAACTGACATTCGACTTCAAAAAAGGAGTCGACATTATAGAAATATCTAAAACTATTTCTGAGTTTATACTATAGAAAAGGCCCCTTAGGGACCTTTTCTATAACTATATGTTACTATTAAGCTAATCTGCTCTAGGATGTATTTTTACCTATTTTAAGAATTATTTGAAAGAATTAGTCTATGTCTACTAACTCACCTGTCTCAAAGCTTTCCTTACATTTATAAGCTATATGAGATACTGCTGTACCATCGTACACTGTAATTTCTGGCTTTCTATTTTCTCTTACGCAAGAAACAAATTCTTTAAGTTCAGCCTTGAATGAATCTGAGAATCTTTCTATAAAGTCTTGGCTAATTTCTTTTCTTATTCCGTCTTTATCTAGGATTTCTACAAGGTTCTTTTGGGGAACTGAGCCAATTCTTATGATTCCTTCTGTACCAAATATTTCTGTCTCTACATTATATCCATGTGGAGCTGTTCTTCCTGCAAATAAGAAGCCCATTGCATCATTTTCAAATTTCATAAGCGCTGATACATTGTCTCCGTCATTCCATTCAGCAAATTCTGGATATGCATAGCATCCTCCTATAGCCCATACTTTTTTAGGTTCACTTCCTATAAACCATCTCATTAGGTCTATATCATGAACACACATATCCAAGAATTCTCCTCCTGAATGTGGACCAAATGCTATTGCTCCTTCGATGTTTTTAGTAGGGTCTTGTGAATAAGATCTAACCATATATACCTTACCGATTTTACCAGAATCTATTGCTTCTTTGGCATATTTATATGAGCTGTCAAATCTTCTCATAAATCCTAGCATGAATATTTGATTAGGGTGTTCTTCCACTGCTTTTTCTGCGATTTTGCATTGTTCTACAGTTGTTCCTAATGGTTTTTCTGAGAATACGTGTTTTCCTGCCTTTAATGCTTTTGCAATTTGTTCTGTATGAAGATGAGAAGGACTTGCTATAGTTATAGCATCGATTTCTTCATCTGCAATCATATCATCAAAGTCGGTGTATGTTTTTGTAGCATTTAATCTTTTAGCTTCTTTGGCTAGTTTTTCTTCATCTAGGTCACAAAGAGCATATAAGCAAGCATCATTCATTTGGCTAATATTTTCTGCATGGAATAATCCCATTCTGCCAAGGCCGATATGTCCAATTTTAATCATACTCTTCTCCTATAGTTGATCTAGCATTATTTTTTCGACGTTCATTGTTAAATAATCTGTTTCTGATATTAACTCTACGTCTGTATCAGTTGAATCTACCCTTCTTAGGTATTCTTTGATGTGATTTTCCAATATATGTGCGTTTGGTGCAACGAGTATGTGGGTATATTTCTCTTTATTTAGATTGTCCACAAAGTCATTTAAACTTGTTAGCTCAACACAAGCACATGATTTTGAAATATCTATAAAGTGTTGAAATTTTTCTTTAAAAAGCTCGGCAGATATTCCTGTTTCAGCTATTATCAGAATTTTCTTCTTCTTGCTCATTAGTCAATCATCCTAACTTTGGCAGGTTTTCCAGAATCTAAGGATTCTTTGGCAGCTATGGCGATTCTTTGAGCCATGATTGCATCTTCTATGGTTACTGATGTTTCTCTATCGTTAAATACTGCATCTGCAAAGTCATTAATCTCAGCATTATATGCTCCAGTATATCTTTGTAAGAAGAAGAATTCTGGGTTTGGTGCATGGTAACCGTCTTTGTCAGCATAAACTACATTGGCTTCTAGATCATTTTCTACCATTGCTGTTCCCTTAGATCCAAAGGCTTCTACTCTTTGATCATATCCGTAAGCAGCTCTTCTTGAGTTTAAGATTACTCCGATAGAGTCGTCTTCAAATCTTAAGTTAATGATGGCTGTGTCTACATCTACACCTTCGATTTCTTTATTGCACTTAACTGTAGCTTGTGTATAAACTTCTACTACTTCCTTGCCTGTTAAGAATCTTGCCATGTCGAAATCATGTATTGTCATATCCATGAATAGTCCACCTGAAGATTTAACATAAGATAGTGGTGGTGCTTCTGGGTCTCTTGAATCTACTCTTACTAATTCAAGGTCACCAACTTTTCCATCATCTATTAATTTCTTTACATAGGCGAAGTTTCTATCATATCTTCTGTTTACACCTATTTGGAACTTAACTCCTGCCTCTTTTACAGCCTTGTAGGCCTTCATTGATTCTTCATCAGAGAGTGAAACTGGTTTTTCACAGAATATATGTTTACCTTTTTCTGCAGATTTTACGATATAGTCTACGTGTGTATCAGTTGGTGTACATATTAATACTGCTTCTATCTCTTCATCGTTAAAGATAACGTCAGGATCTGTTTCTAATTTGATTCCAATTTTTTCTTCAAAATCTTTTAGCTTATCTGCAAATGGATCTACAATTTTTTTAATATTGATATTAGGATTGTTTACTAGATTCATTGCGTGAATTTGTCCGATTCTACCTGCTCCAAAAATACCTACGTTTAATTTTTTCATAATTTTCTCCTTATTTTTTTATTACACACTTGCTATTCCTAATGGTGAGAAGAGCAAGTAAGTTGCTATTACTAATATTGTGATTAATATTGAGAATACTTTAACTTTAGCCCATGGCTCTACGCCGACTTCTTGGGCTATTGAGTATTTGTTTATATCGAATACTTTTCCTTTGTTTGTTAAGTTGCTTACTACTATCATGATTAATAAATCTATGAAGAACAAACCACTTAGTACATATAGGAAATGGATATCTTTTAGGATAACTTTTGATAAAGCATAGACTAGAACGTGGAAAATCATTGTGGTTTTGGCTGCTGTAGCTGTAGCTTTCTTATAATAGAAGGCACAAAGTATCATAATCAAAAGTGGCATGTTGTATAGTCCATTAAATTCTTGAACAAAGGCATATAAGCCTGATCCTGCTTTTGATATAAAAGGTGCTACTACTATAGATATTACA
Source organism: Anaerococcus sp. (assembly GCA_022780515.1). GTDB lineage: Bacteria > Bacillota > Clostridia > Tissierellales > Peptoniphilaceae > Anaerococcus. Next base: position 9,447 of record JALEUV010000006.1, read on the forward strand.
CCGAGAGTGATATTTGTAATCCTTCCAACTCTTGCCATTTGTTTATCTGTAGCATCCTTATTTATTATTGGCTTGTAGAAGTCCAAGGCAAATAAGGTTGATGTAGATGACAAACTACCAGCAAATGATGATAGGATAGCTCCAAATATTACTGCCCCAAATATCCCCATAGCCCATTGTGGTAGTACTTCTACTACTAACTGTGGGTAGGCTCCATCTTGAGCTGTTAGAAATTGATCACCAAATAAGTTTCTTGCTACCACTCCAGGGAATACTAAAAATAGTGCTCCGAATATCTTAAATACTCCAACTATAAGTGCTCCCTTTTGAGCTTCTTTGAGGTTTTTAGCTGCGAATGCTTTCTGAACTATCATCTGGTTGGTACACCAGAAGAAAAGGTTATTAAACAACATTCCTGTAAATAAGGTTGGCCAAGGTACAATCTTAGAATCTAGCGCTCCTATCGAATTTAACAATTCCGGAGTGTTTTGTGTTATATGTTCAATACCAGCTATAAATGATCCATCTCCCAATAATTTAAGCCCTAGGAAAGGAACTGCAAGTCCACCTATAATTAGACCAAACTGATAAATTGTATCAGAATATGCTGATAAAGTCATACCACCTATGAAGAGATACAATACTCCCACAACTCCTATAAATATTACCATTATAGTTACAGCCGAAATTTCTGATACTCCAAAAATCTGATCAACTCTGAATAACTTATTAAATACTAAAGCCCCTGAATAAAGGACTACTGGCATGAATGATACCATGTATGTAATAATAAAGAGAATTGATACAATTCTTTTGGTCATTGTGTCATATCTTATTTCTATAAAGTCGGAAATCGTATTTATACCATATCTAAAATATTTTGGCAAAAATACAGCTGCTAGAAGTGCTATAGCTACGGCTGAGGTAACTTCCCAAGCCATTACTTGCATTCCTCCTACATAAGACTGACCATTCTGACCTACTATCTGCTCCGTTGAGAGGTTAGTCATTATTATTGTTCCAGCTACTACAGGTGCTGCTAATGATTTTCCTCCAAGGAAGTACCCTTCTGATGATGATGTATCAACTTGCCCAATAGTTTTCTTATAGGCGATGAAGCCTATAAGACATACTATTATAGCAAAGCTCGCTATTACGAAAAACATAATTCTTACCTTTATTTATTAGCAATAAGCTTATTTGTTATAAGCATATCCATAAAGTTTTTAGCCTTTTTGTGATATAGGAATGGATTTGCTAGGGCTGGATCTTGCTCTGCTTCTACAACTATCCATCCTTCATAGCCATCTTCTAAGATCATATCGATTATAGCTTCAAAATCTATACAACCGTCTGAAGGTACTGTAAATGTTCCTTCAAATACTGATTTTAGGAATGACCATTCTTCTTTCTTAGATTGGGCTTGTTTCTCTGCTCTTATATCCTTAAAATGGATGTGTTTGATTCTCTTTGAGAATTTTTTGTAAAATTCTATTGGATCTTCACCAGAAAATACTAAGTGTCCTGTATCATAAAGTAAGAATACCTTTTCAGGGTCTGTCATATCCATTAATTTTTCAACTTCTTCAGTTGTTTGTACACCTGTTCCCATGTGGTGGTGGTATACTATCTTCATTCCTTTTTCTAGAGCGAGATCTCCCAATTTATTTAGTCCTTCTGCTAGCTTATCCCATTCTTCATCTGTAAATGTTGGTTTCTTGCTAAATACAGGTGTGTCCATTTGTCCTTGGATTGAGTGACCTTGTTCAGCTACTACTATAACCTTAGCTCCCATAGCATGAAGGAAGTCCCTATGTTCAATAAAGGCTTTTTCGGTTTCTTCGTATGGTTTTGTAGTAAGGAAGGCTGAGAACCATGCACTTGCAACTTCTAGATTTCTTGGTTCTAGATATGATTTCAATACTTCTGGATCTCTTGGATATTTGTTTCCAACTTCTGTTCCTTGGTATCCAGCAAGTGCCATTTCTGAGATACATTGTTCAAATGTGTTTTCCTTACCTAGTTCTGGTAGGTCGTCGTTAGTCCATGCAATTGGTGCGCAAGCAAATTTAATAGTCATAATATTTTCTCCTCCTTATTATATTATGTTAATATTTTCTAGCTTCGTTTCTTCCTTCGACTACTTCTTTGTAAACTTCTTCTTGTTCCTTATTTTTACCAACTTCTGCTACACCTACATTCCACCATGATTCATATCCATCGATCATAGTTTTTGGTATCACTTTTAAATCAATTAGAACTGGTTCTTCAACATTTTTAGAATCTTCTAAAGCTTTTTTGAATTCATCTAGGGTCTTTACTGTATAGCCCTTGAATCCATAGGCTTCTCCAACCTTGGTATAATCTGCTGTTAGTAGCTCACCATCAGGTTTTTGTCCATTTCTTTTTCTAAACTCTGTCGCCAAACTTCCTACAGCGTGATTCATTTGAAGATTGTTAATAGATCCAAATCCACTATTATCGAATACTAAGATGTATACTTTCTTTCCTTCTTGAATTATTGTAGATAGCTCACTGTTAAGCATTTGGAAACTTGCATCTCCTACAACAGCATAGACATCGCTATCTTCATCTGCCATCTTAACTCCAAGGGCAGCTGCTACTTCATAGCCCATGCAGGAATACCCATATTCTGCATGATATGCATCTTTTTTGTCAGTTGTCCAAAGCCTTTGCAAATCACTCGGAAGACTTCCTCCAGCTGTGATAACAATCCCATTTTCTTTTATAAAGTCATTAAGTGCAAGTATTGCAGAAGTTTGAGTAATTCTTCCCTCAGTCTTTTCTATAAATTCTTTAACTGTTCTAGGATCTTGTGGTTTGATAATCGTTTCAAAGTTTTCGCCATAGGTATAATTCTTAAGTCTAAGAACTTCCTCATCCCATTTTGCTTTGGCTTCTCTTATCTCTTCTTTGTAAGAAGATTTGTATGAATGTTTTTCTAGTTCTTTATCTAAAGCTTCTATGGCAAGCTTTGCATCAGAAACAACTTGATGAGCATCCATCTTGTATGCGTCAAATCTATCGACATTTATTGTGATGAACTTACAATCTTTATTCTCAAATAATCTCTTAGATGATGTTGTAAAGTCAGTCATTCTTGAACCGATTGCAATTACAAGATCTGACTTTTTAGCTAAGATATTTGCTGCATAGGTTCCTGTGACCCCAATTCCACCTAGACACATATCGGAAGATGACTTAATTGCAGATTTTCCTGATTGACTTTCTCCAAAAGGAATATTGTATTTATTTAAAAATTCGTCAATTCTTTCGCCTGCTTCTGAATATTTAACTCCTCCACCAATAATAGCTAGTGGATATTTGGAGTTTGTAATTAACTCTGCTGCTTCTTCTATATCCTCTTCTATAGGAACTATCCTTTGAATCTTATGTATTCTCTTCTTGAAGAAATACTCAGGATAATCGTAAGCTTCACCTTCAACATCTTGTGGCATTGCTATCACACATGCACCAGTCTCTGCCGGATCTGTCAAAACTCTCATAGCATTGATTAGAGCTGTCATTACTTGTTCAGGACGATTTATCCTATCCCAATATTTGCTAACTGGTTTGAAGGCATCGTTTGTGGTTATTGTTAAATCATATGGTTGTTGAACTTGTTGCAAAACTGGATCAGGTTGTCTTGATGCAAATGTATCTGATGGAAATAGCAATAATGGAATATTATTTACAGTTGCTGTCGCTGCAGCGGTTACCATGTTTGCACTACCTGGTCCTATCGATGCTGTACAAGCTATAATTTTTCTTCTGTTGTTTTGCTTTGCAAAGGCTGTTGCCACATGGCACATTCCTTGCTCGCTTCTTCCTTGGTAAACGTTTAAATCATGGTCGTCTTGGTCTAGGGCTTGACCTAAACCTACTGCCATTCCGTGACCAAATATTGTAAATATACCATCTACAAATTTAGTAACTTTTCCATCGTATTTTACATATTGATTATCAAGAAATTTAA
>JALEUV010000009.1 GCA_022780515.1 Anaerococcus sp.
ACTAAAGTTATGGAAGAATTATGTGGACAAACCTACTCAAAGTCCTTTGTATCATCCTTAACCAAAGAACTTGATAAAGATGTAAATGAATGGCATAATAGAGACATAAGTATAATTAAATACCCATATCTTCTAGTAGACGTAGTTTACATAAAAGTAAGAGAAAACAGGAGAGTAGTATCTAAAGCTTGCCATATTGCAATAGGAATAAGTGAAAAAAGTAAGCGTGAAATACTAGGTCTAGATATAAGTCAAGGAGAAACAGTAAGTAGTTGGCCCAATTTCTTTGAATATTTGAAAAAAAAGGGATATCAGGACTTAAGATGGTAATAAGCGACTCACACAAAGATTTAGTTAGGGCAATAAAAGAATCATTCACAAATGTTTCTTGGCAAAGATGCCAACCACATTTTATTAGAAAAATATTAGAAAAATCAGCAAAGAAAAATACGGAAGAATTTAGAGCCGATGTTAAAGCCTTATATAAAATAAAAGATATCAAATTAGCTAGAAAAGTTAAAGATGAAATTTTCAACAAATATGAAAAAGATATGAGATACGAAGCAAGTCTAAAAATATTGGATGAAGGATTTGAAGATTCAATTTGTTACTTGAGTATACGTAATGCTCATTCAAGATTAAAAACAACGAATTGTCTTGAAAGGCTGAATCAAGAAGTTAGAGGAGGTGAAAGGATATTTTCTAATGAAGATTCAGCTATACCATTAATATCTAGCCCGTCGGCTTTTGGATAACATCATCTAGATTGTATATCAAAATATAATAACGAATACTGTACTAGACTAATTTATACAATATTAAGGACTTGACTAAAGATTATAAATGCTTTGATGAAGTATTTGCATGTTCAAAATCTTAGTATTTCTTAAAAATTGAAATTTTAAATTATTTTGTTATATAATAAACATATACAGAAACTAAGAAAGGAGTATATATGTTTAAAAAATTTTCACGATTGGGTCAAGCTTTTATGCTTCCTATAGCAATTCTTCCTGTGGCAGGTCTACTACTTGGGATCGGTTCAGCCTTATCAAATGATGCGGCTGTTGCTGCTATGCCATTTTTAGGTGGAAACTTTATCCAAATAATATTTAAAGTAATGTCAGCTGCAGGTAACGCTGTATTTTCAAATTTACCTTTGATCTTTGCAATAGGTGCAGCGGTCGGTCTTGCAGATAAAGATAAGGGTACTGCAGGTTTAAGTGCTGCAGTTGCTTTTATTGTATTTACAGGAACAATATCAGTTTTGCTTGAAATCTTTTCTGAAGATGGAGCTAGTATTGATACGGGAGTTTTAGGTGCCTTAGTAATTGGAATTATGGTAAAAACGTTTCATAATAAATACAGGCAAATAGAACTACCACAATTTTTAGGATTTTTTGGTGGTAACAGATTTGTACCTATAATATCTGCAATTGGGTCTATATTTGTAGGGATTATATTTTATTTAATCCGGCCACCGGTTCAAAATGCTTTTACCGTTGTAGGTCAATGGATTGCAGGGCTTGGTACTATAGGGTCATTCTTTTATGGATTTTTCCTAAGACTTACAGGGGCGGTTGGACTTCACCATACAATTTATCCTCTGTTTTGGTATACATCACTTGGAGGAACCGAAATGGTTGCAGGTGAACTTATTTCTGGAGCGCAAAATATTTATTTTGCTCAGCTAGCAGATCCTACTCATACAGGACTTTATACTAGGGGTACAAGATTTTTTGCTGGAAGATTTGATACGATGATATTTGGACTTCCTGCTGCATGTCTGGGTATGTATCATTCTATTCCGAAGGCAAATAGGGCCAAAAATAAGGGATTCTATTTATCAGCGGCTCTTACATCATTTTTGACAGGAATAACCGAACCGATAGAATTTTCTTTCCTATTTGCAGCACCTTGGTTATATGTTATCCATGCATTCTTTGATGGAGTGTCTTTCTTAATAGCTGATCTTTTATCAGTAAGAGTTGGCAATACTTTCTCAGGAGGATTAATTGACTTTATTCTATTCGGTCCTTTGCAAGGAAACGCAAAGACAAATTGGATTTTTGTTATTCCTGTAGGAATTATTTGGGCTTTACTATATTACTTTATGTTTAGAACTTTAGTTAAAAAATTCAATATAGCAGTACCTGGTATGAAGGTAGAAGATAATAACCAAGAAGGAAATAATGAATATAATACAGTTAATCTTGATGATAGGAGCCTTGAAATTATAAATGCCCTAGGTAAAAATGAAAATATAGAAAACGTAACAGCTTGTGCAACGAGACTAAGGGTTTCAGTAAAAGATATAGAAAAGGTAGACAAAGATAAACTTAAAAATCTCGGCGCTACAGCAGTTTTGGATGTGGAAAATGGGGTACAGGCGGTATTTGGAGGATCAAGTAACGTGATAGCATCTAGAATTAATGAAATCTTAGGAGATGAATAATAATTTTATTTTTATTGGATGGACATATAGACAAATTAAGTTAAACCAATACTTGAGACTTTGTAAAATTTTGTGTATAGAAAGCTCCTGATTAGGGTAAGTAAAAACTAATCAGGAGGTTTTAGTACCATAAATAGTGTAAGAGAGAAAGTAATTTCAATCTTGCACTATTTTTTGTATAATGAAGACGTAGTATGACGAGGGGGTTTAGGGTTAAAATATCCGTCATAAAAACTGTCAACTACCTCTTCATAATTCATATTCGGTTAAGCAGGTTGGGCAAAACGTCCGTGTCACGAGCTAAAATGAGTGTAATGGTGCAGGTAGGAACTACAAATCAAAAGAAAGAAGGTAATAAAATGATATCTATAGGAATAGATATAGCAAAAGAAAAATTTACAGTCTGTGCACTAGACCAAGGCAGCAAAATCATATGAAAGCCTTTTGATATTCATCTTAACAAAACAAAAGTAGAAGAATTTTTAAAGAAACTAGATACGTTAAATGAAGAAGTAAAAATAGTCATGGAAGCAACAGGTAAATACCATCTTCCAATCCTGTATGAATTAAAAGACAAAGGATACTTTGTAACTGTAGTAAATCCTTTAAAAATGAAACAGTTTTGTCGTGTACTTAACTTTAGAAAAGCAAAAAATGATAATATAGATGCCATACAAATAGCAGAATATGGCTTAATGTACTGGAAAGAATTACAAGAATACAAAATAGATTCAGAAAGTTTCATAGTCCTAAAAGAATTAAACAGATCCTATCAGCACTATATGGAATTAAGAATCAATCAAATGAACTTCATAGACCAAACAGTTAACCAAACATTCCCAGGAATAAAAAAATTAATTCCACACTCTTCAGGAGACTTTTCAAAAGACAAATTATTAGACTTCTTAGAAAAATGGTGGCATAAAAACCTAGTATTAGAAAAACCAGAAGACAAATTCATAGAAGATTTTAAAAACTGGGCAAAAGAAAAGAGATACCATCCTAATGCTGATAAAGCTAAATCCATATACAAGCTCGCAGAGGAAAGTATCTCAACTCAACCTTCTAGTAGCTCATATATAAAAATGAACATACAAGAAGGAATAGAATTGATCAAACATATAAATCAAATTCTAAATACTATTTTATCACAAATGGTAGAAATTGCCGAGCCCTTAGAAGAATATCAAGAAGCAAAGAAATTCTCGGGAATATCAGATAAA
>JALEUV010000010.1 GCA_022780515.1 Anaerococcus sp.
TGGAATCACAATAAATAGAATCAATATAGCACTGCCAGTATCTTGAATAAGTAAAGGCAACATATAAAATGCAAAAAATATTATAAGCCAATAAGGTAACATTTTTATGATTTTTTCTATATCTAATATATCCCTAACTCAAACTTTCCTAGTAATAGGCATACAATTATTTCCTTTTATGTGTAGTAATCTTTCTATATGCTTTCTATTATAAATCTTCATTTTTTTTAGGAAAGGGGAACTTCTAACATTATAACTTTTTGTTAATTATTTCATTTTTATAAAGTTTTTTATTACTCAAACATCTCCAGGTAGTCCCCATACCCTTCTTCTTCCATTTTATCCTTTGGGACAAATCTTAGGCTGGCGCCGTTTATGCAGTATCTTAGGCCGCCTTTTTCTTTTGGGCCGTCTGTGAAGACGTGGCCTAGGTGACTGTCAGCTTGTTTGCTTCTTACTTCCATTCTGACCATGCCGTGAGACTTGTCTAGTTTTTCTTTTAGGCTATCACTTATTGGTCTTGTGAATGATGGCCAACCACAGCCTGCATCGTACTTGTCCCTTGATGAGAAGAGGGCTTCTCCACTTACTATGTCAACATATATTCCTTCTTCATAGAAGTTATCGTATTCGGAAGAAAATGGTCTTTCGGTTGCGTTTTCTTGGGTAACACGATAGGATATATCACTTAATTCTTTTAATTTTTCTTCTTTATTCATAATTCACCTCATTTTATTTATAACCAATTTTGCTCGGTTAAAACTTAGATAGATAATCTTTGTTGGGATTTTATTAGAAAGATAAATTTTTTTGCAATCATTTAAAGTAGTGATATAATATCAAATAAAGGAGATAAAGATGTTTTTAGGTATTAATTTTAAAAATGCATACTATTATTACCTTACTAGCTTATTTAGTAAGGCTATTTCTGGTGTGCAAAATACTTAAAGGATTTATCTTTTAGTTGCAGCTTCCTGGATTAGCCAGGGAGCTTTTTTATTAGCATTTAACTTTAATGGTTAAAAGCGATAAACCCATCGAGGAGGAATTATGATTGTAAAGTTAAGAAAAGATGTAAGTGAAGAAAGTTTATCTAAGTTTATTAAGGCTATCAAGGATTTGGGGCTTAGCCCGTCTGATTTGTCTTCAGGCAATAGTGAGAAGTTAATAGGTCTAATAGGGGATACTGCCAAGTTAGATATTAATAATTTTAGGAAGATAGATATTGTAGAGGATGTTATTAGAATCCAAGAGCCATACAAGAAGGCTAATAGGAAGTTTCATCCAGAGGACACCATTGTAGAGCTTTGTAATGGTGTAAAGATTGGTGGGGGTAATTTCCAAATTATGGCAGGTCCATGTTCTGTTGAGAATGAAGAGCAGATAATAGAGGTGGCTAAGGCCGTAAAGGAGGCAGGAGCTACCATCCTAAGGGGAGGAGCCTTCAAGCCAAGGACTTCACCATACTCTTTCCAAGGCCTTGGTAAGGATGGAATTGATTTGTTGTTGAAGGCAAAGGAAGCCACAGGCCTACCTATAGTAACCGAGATTATGGAGATTAGCCAACTTAAATATTTTGAAGATGTGGATATGCTCCAAGTCGGTGCAAGGAATATGCAAAATTTTGACTTGTTAAAGGCAGTTGGTGCGACTGATAAGCCAGTTCTTCTTAAGAGGGGACTTTCTGCAACCTATGAAGAATTGCTCATGAGTGCCGAGTACATTATGGCTAGTGGCAATCCCAATGTAGTTTTATGTGAGAGGGGGATTAGGACTTTTGAAACAGAAACAAGGAATACCTTGGATATTACTGCCATACCTTACCTCAAGGAAAAGACCCACTTGCCAGTTATAATCGACCCTTCCCATGCTGCAGGAGCAGCCAAGTTTGTTAGACCACTTTCCCTAGCAGGGGTAGGGGCAGGGGCTGATGGTCTTATGATAGAGGTTCACAACGATCCTTCCAAGGCCCTAAGTGACGGCCCTCAAGCCCTTAGACCAGAAGAATTTGATGATGTAGCCAAGAAGGTATTCTCCCTAAGAAAGGCTATGGAGGCTTAGATGAAAATCGGGATTATCGGTCTGGGCCTTATGGGAGGATCCTTTGCCAAGGCTATCAAGAAGTACACATCCCATGAGGTCTTTGCCTACGACATTAGGGAAGATTCTCTAGGTCAAGCTATCAGGCAAAAGGCTATAGACGGGATCCTAGACCTAGACGACCTTGCTAAGATGGACCTTACAATCCTTGCCATGACTCCTACTAAGGTCCTTAACTTTGTAGAAGATCATAGGCAATTAAGTTCTTATGTGATGGACCTATGTGGTATAAAAAGAGCTATCTCTCCTAGGCTATGTGATTTGGCTGAGGAAAATAATTTTACCTACATAGGCGCCCACCCCATGGCGGGGAGGGAAGTTGGTGGCTTTGAGAATAGCTGCGAGGACTTGTATAGGGGGAGATATATTATCATCATAAAGCATGGGGACCTTCCTAAGTGGATTATAGAAATGCTTAATGATATAGGGCTTAGTATACAGTATTCTACTGATGATAGGCAAGATAGGATCATAGCCTACACTTCCCAGCTATGCCACATAGCCTCCAACGCCCTAGTCAAAAGTCCCACCAGCTTAGACCATGAGGGTTATTCAGCTGATAGCCTAGTAGATTTAACCAGGGTCGCAACCATTGATGAAAAGATGTGGACAGAATTATTCTTTGCCAACAAGGACTACCTCCTAGGAGAACTTAGTAATTATATTATCCAACTCAATAAATACCAAGATGCCCTAGTAAGGGATGATGAGGAAGGGATTAGAGATTTACTTAAGGAAGGAAAAGATATTAAGGCAAAGATGTATCCTAGAAAGAGTAAATAAATGAAAGAAATATTAGTAAAGACATCTAAGCCCTACAAGATTTATATAGACCATGGGGTAATTGACCAAATATCAGACCTAGTCGGAGTAGATAGGGCAAGGCGATTTGTGGTTTTGACAGATAAGAATGTAGATAAGCTGCATTTTATGACTCTAGCAAGGGCTTTATCAAAAACAAAATCAGATGTTTTTAAATTTGTCATCGAGCCAGGAGAAGATTCTAAGTCCTTTGATAACTTGATTAGCCTCTTAGAATTTATGGCAGATAAGGATATTAATTCCAAGGATATGCTCATAGCATTTGGGGGAGGAGTTGTTGGAGATTTGGGAGGCTTCGCAGCAGCCATCTACAGGCGCGGCATAGACTATATCCAAGTCCCTACCACCCTCCTTGCCCAAGTCGACTCATCAGTAGGGGGCAAGACTGCTATCAACTTAAGTAGGGCAAAAAACATGGTAGGCTCCTTTAATCAACCCAGGGCAGTCTTTTGTGATAGGCAATTTCTCCATACCCTAGCTGATGATGAATTTGCTTGTGGGATGGGGGAAGTTATCAAGTATGGGATATTATTTGATAGGGACTTATTTCTTAATCTTATGGATAGGGAAAGATTAGACGAGAAGATGGAGCCTATTATAGCTAGGTGTATTAGCCTAAAGAGAGATATAGTCGAAGAAGACGAGTTTGACACAGGCAAGCGTCAGCTACTAAACCTAGGTCATAGCCTAGCCCATGCTATCGAGGTCTTATCAAAGCACACAATCAAGCATGGCCAAGCCGTAGCCATAGGGACTTATACAGTAGCTTTGGCATCTTTTAAGAGGGGACTCCTTCCAAGCGAAGACCTCGAATTAATCAAGGAAGCAATCACAGCAAATAACCTCCCCCTAGAAGTTCCTTACAAGCTAACAGACATGATGGAGATTATAAGAAAGGACAAGAAGAGAAGGGGAGACTATATAAATGAGATTCTCATAAAAAAGATAGGAGATACCTACCTAGAAGAATTTGACTTTGATGGGTTAGAAGAATTTTTGGGAGAAGCCTATGATAAGAATTAAACCAACGACCATAGATGGAGAAGTTCAGTCTATATCCTCCAAATCATACGTTCATAGGGCCTTAATTTGTGCAAGTCTCGCAGAAGGTAAGTCAAAGATTTACTTTAACAAATCATCACTTGATATAGAGGCTACTATATCTTGCCTTAGAGAGCTTGGGGCAAATATTATAAGTGGAGAAGATTTTCTTGAAGTGACTCCTATCAAGACCCGTCATGCTATACCAAGGCTTGATTGCAAAGAATCAGGGTCGACCCTTAGATTTCTCCTGCCCCTGGCTGCTGCCCTCTATGAGCAGTGCTATTTTATGGGAGAAGGGAGACTTCCTGATAGACCTATCAAGGACTTGGTGGATATAATGAAGGCGAACAAGGTAAATTTTTCCAGTGAGAAACTCCCTATTATGACAGAAAATAAATTTGACTTTGCATCTGCTAGGATTAGGGCTGATATTAGCTCTCAATATATAAGTGGTCTAATTTTTGCTGCCCTTAGCTTCGATCACCCAAGCGAGCTAGTAGCTGATGGCAAGCTTGTATCTAGGTCCTACCTAGAGCTCACTATGGATATGATAAAGAAATTTTCGGGCAAGGTAGCCTATGAAGATAATATATTTAGGGTCTATCCGACTAGACTCCAAGGGATTGACTACAAGGCTGAGGGAGATTGGTCAAATGCGACCTTTTTCTTGGTGGCTGGAGCCTTGAACAAGGAAGTTACTGTCAAGGGCCTAAATCCGAAGAGCCTCCAAGGGGATAGGGCAATAATTGATATCCTCAAGGACTACGGAGCAAGGATAGAGATAAGGGATGACTCCATAAGGGTAGGGGTAGGAAAGAGAAATAATCTAACCATAGATATTGATGAGATACCAGATATGTTACCAGCCCTAGCAATTCTTGCTTCAGGAGTAGTCGGTGGCAAGTCTACCTTCTACAATGCAAAAAGACTTAGAATCAAGGAAAGTGATAGGCTATCCACCACCTGTCAACTAATTAATAACCTAGGTGGCAGGGCTGTAGAAAAAGAAGATTCCCTAGAAGTTTATGGGACAGGTGGCCTTAGGGGAGGAAGGGTTGATTCCCACAATGACCACAGGATAGCCATGGCTGCTGCTATTGGATCCCTTATAGCGACAAGCCCAATCGAAATAAATAATCATAGGGCAATTAACAAATCTTATCCAGACTTTTATGAGGACTTTGTAAGAATAGGAGGACAAATTGACATCTAGTTTCGGTCAAAAATTAAAAATTACCATATTTGGACACTCCCATGGCAAGGCTATCGGTCTTGTAGCTGATGGTTTTCCCTTGGGGACAAAGATCGATATGGACAAGTTAAATGAATTTATGAAGAGAAGGGCTCCAGGATCAAGTAAATATACAACAAGGAGAAAGGAAGCCGACCAGGTGGAATTTATAGCAGGAGTAGAAGGAGATAGAATAGTGGCAAATACAATATGTGCCATTATAAAAAATGAAGACACCAAATCAAGCGACTACGATTCTTTTAGGGACATCCCTAGGCCATCCCACGCAGACTATGTATCCTATATCAAATACCACGGCCTTCTTGATATGAGGGGGTCTGGTCCCTTTTCTGCTCGTCTTACAGCACCCTTGTGCATAGGTGGGGCGATAGCCCTACAAATCCTAGAAGAAAGGGGAATAGAAGTAAGGACTCACCTAAAGCAAGTAGGGGGAATACATGATAAGGCTCTTGACTATGTAAATCCAGACATGGCTGGACTAAGCTCTTGTAGGCAAAAGGCCATACCTGTGATAGACCATGATGCAGAAGAGAAGATCAAAAGCTTGTTGGAAGAAGTAAAAGCCAACCAAGACTCTGTAGGTGGTGAGGTTGAATGCGTAGTAACTGGCCTTCCTGTAGGCCTAGGCGAGCCAAACTATAATTCTTTCGAATCCCAAATAGCTTCCCTAGTCTATGCAGTGCCTGGCATAAGGACCATCTCCTTTGGTAGGGGATTTGAAGCAGCGAGTATGCTTGGCTCAGAGCACAATGATGAATTCCAAATCCTTGATGGCAGGGTTGTAACCAAGACCAACAATGCTGGTGGCCTTGTAGGAGGGATAACAAACGGTATGCCCCTTATCTTTAGTGTAGTTATGAAGCCAACTGCATCAATAGCTAAGGAACAAACTTCCATTTCCATGAGGGATATGACAGAAGAAAAGCTTAGGATAAGGGGTAGGCACGATCCCTGCATAGCTATAAGGGCCCTACCCATAATGGAAGCCCTAGCAGCCCTAGTAATTTTAGACTTTATGGAGATAAGTAATGGAAAGATTTAGAAGAGAAATAGATGTCATAGACGATAAAATAGCTGATCTTTTTACCAAAAGATTGGACCTAGCAAGGCAAATTGGCAAGGAAAAACAAAAACAAGCCAAAAATATTAACGATACTAATAGAGAAGAAGCCATAGTAGCAAAGCTTGCTAAGGCTTTCCCAGAAGATAAGGATAGCCTAAGTAGGCTCTACCAAAGTATCTTCGCCATATCAAAGGAGCTCCAGAGAGATTTAACTGGGCCTTGTGATTATGAAGATTACTTGTTGAAATCATTGACTAATACCGACTTTCCCTCTACTGTCAAGGCAAAGGTTGGAGTCCAAGGCAGCGAGGGGTCCTATGGCTATCTAGCTGCCAAAGAAATTTTTGCAAATCCATCTATCAATTATTATGAGTCCTTTGAAGATATTTTTGCAAGTGTAAATAAGGGAGAGTGCGAATTTGGGGTCTTGCCCATAGAAAACTCTATCTATGGAGAAGTAAATGAAGTCTATGACTTACTAGACAAAAATAATTCCTATATAGTAGCCGACTTCAAACTTGAAATAAACCACTACCTTTTAGGTAAAGAATCATCTAAGATTTCTGATATAAAAGAAGTAATATCCCACTACCAGGCCCTAGGTCAATGCAGGGATTATTTGTCAAAACTTCCGAATATCAAAATCACTAGCTCCCAAAACACAGCCCTAGCTGCCAAATACTTGGCTCATAGCGAAAGGGATGACCTAGCCACCATATCCTCCAAGGAATGCGCTGACCTCTATGGACTAAAGATCTTAGATGAAAATATTCAAAATAACGAGATCAACTATACAAGGTTTATAGTCATTAAAAAAGATATGGAAGTCTACAAGGATGCGAGGATTATATCTATTATACTAGAACTTGCCAACAAGCCAGGAGCTTTATTTGACCTTATAGGCAAATTTGCAGCCCTAGGCCTAAACCTAATTAGAATCGAATCAAGACCTATAGCTGGTAGCAAGTTTGACTTTAGATTCTACCTAAACTTCGAGGGGACTATCAAGGATCAAAAGACTAGAAAGCTCCTAAGCGAGCTTAACAATTCTAATGAATACTTTGCTTTTTTAGGAAATTATGTGGAGGTATAAATGAAATTTGGACTATTGGGTAAGGACTTACCTCATTCATTTTCAAAAACAATTCATGAGCAAATAGCAGACTATCCCTACGACCTCTACGAAAAAAACATCGAGGACCTAGAAGACTTTATAAAATCAGACATAAGTGGATTCAATGTAACCATTCCCTACAAGGAAGAGATTATAAAATACCTGGATTACCTAAGTCCCAGGGCAAAAAGTATAGGGGCAGTCAACACTGTTATCAAAAAAGATGGCAGACTCCTAGGCTACAATACCGACTACTTTGGATTTGATTTCCTCTTGACCTCCCTTGGAGAGACCTTCACAAGAGCAATAATCCTAGGTGATGGAGCGACCTCAAAGACCATAAGCGCAGTCCTAGCTGACAAAAATATAGCCTATGTCAAATTATCTAGGAAAAAATCTCCCACCTATGCTGACCTTGACAAATTCAACGATGCAGACCTTTTGATAAATGCCACCCCTGTGGGGATGTACCCCAATAATGGCAAGGCCTTGGTCGACTTAGACAGGCTCCCTAGACTAAAGGTAGTAGTGGATGTAGTCTACAATCCCTATATAACTCAAATCTTATTTGAATCTAGGGCTAGGAATATCAAATATGCAAATGGCCTCAAGATGCTAATAGCCCAGGCCCTAGAAGCTTCATCAATCTTTCAAAATAAGGACTTAGATTATAAAATGATTGAAGAAATCGAGGCCAATATTCTCAAAAATCGCAACATAGTCCTAATAGGTATGCCAGGATCTGGCAAAAGCTCCATAGGACGAAGGCTAGCAGAGTTTACTCACAAAAAATTTGTCGATACTGATAAAGAGATAGAAAAAATTGCAAATATGCCAATAAGCGAGATCTTTGAAAAATACGGAGAAAATAAATTTAGGGATTTTGAGAAGTCTATAATAAATAAAGTGGGCAAGGAGACTAACCAAATCATAGCTACTGGTGGTGGAGTAGTCAAGGATCCTGTAAATTATAGGCCCCTCAAGCAGAATTCTCAAATCTACCTTATCAAAAGAAATTTATCTGACCTAGACCAAAAGGGTAGACCCCTATCCACAAGTTATGGAGCAATAGAGGCTCTCTGGCAAGAAAGAAAAGAGAGCTATTATAAATTTGCAGATAAAGTAATAGAAAATATTGGCATAGAGTCAAGTACAGACCTTATAATAGGAGATTTTTATGAAAATACTTTTAATTAATGGCCCAAATATAAATATGCTTGGTATCAGAGAAAAAGACTTATATGGCAAACAAGACTACAAGTACCTCTTGGATAGGGTAGAGTCCCATAGCAAAAAGCTAGGTATTGACCTAGAGACTTTCCAGTCTAACCACGAGGGGGCCATAGTGGATAAGATTCAAGAGGCCTACCAGAAATTTGATGGGATAATAATAAATCCTGCAGCCTACACCCACACATCTATCGCAATCCTAGATGCATTGAAGGCTGTAGACCTACCTACTGTCGAAGTTCATATCACAGATATAGACCAAAGAGAAGACTTTAGAAAAATATCCTATGTGTCCTTATATGCCCAAAAAACTATCAAGGGCCACGGGATAGAGGGATACTTGGAAGCTATTGACTATCTCTTAGCAAGGAATATATAATAGCTATAAAGCACTAGTCTATTACATATTTATAAGTAGCAAATAAATATTTTAAAGGAGTAAATTATGACAATGACTATAAAATCAGCCACCTGGTCCAATGAGCCTGACCTTGCCTTTGATATGAAGAGGAAGGCAGAAGAGGCCTGCCGAATTTATGGGGAGGATAAGGTGATTAATTCAGTTCTAGGAACCTTGGCTGATGATGAGGGGAGAATTATAGCCTTTCCTTCAGTATATAAGGCCCTAGACGACCTAGCTAGGGGAGAGATAGCAAGTTATGCCCCAATAGAAGGAGATAGGGACTACCTAGATAAGCTTATCAATATCCTCTTTGATGACTACAAGCCTGATGCCTACATAAAGGCTGTCGCAAGTCCTGGGGGAACGGGAGCGATAAGGTCAGCCTTGTGGACCTATGTGGATAAGGGGGATCCAGTTCTTTGCCACAATTATTGCTGGGGAGTATATCAAACCATGTGCCAAGAATTTGGAAGGGACTTTAGGACCTATGAATTTTTTAATGAAGACTTTTCCTTCAATCTAGATGACTTGACAGCAAGGCTTGATGAGGCCCTAGGAGATTCGGATAGGACTGCCATCATAATCAATTCCCCTGCCAACAATCCTACAGGCTATTCCCTAAGCGATAGGGAGTGGGACCTAGTAATCGATCTTCTAAAGGATAGGGCAAGGGATAAGGACAAAAAACTAACCCTCCTAGTAGATGTGGCCTACCTGGAGTATGCTGGTGATGGAAAAAGCCAAAGGGAATTTTTCACAAAATTTAGTAACCTTCCAGAAAATCTTATGGTTGTAGTGTGCTTTTCCATGTCCAAGGCCTACACTGCCTATGGGATGAGGTGTGGGGCAGCTGTTGGAATTTCATCAAGCCAAAAGGCAATCGAGGACTTTGAGAATTCTTTTACCCACACAGCTAGGGCAAACTGGTCAAATGTAAACCATGCCCCACAAAAAATCTTGGTAAGGCTAAGCCAGGGTGATGACCTAGAGGCCTACAAGAAAGACCTGGAAGACGCCAAGGACCTACTAAATAAAAGGGCAGAGGTCTTCATAAGAGAAACTAGGCAAAATGATATTAGAACTATCCCCTACTTTGGAGGCTTTTTCGCCTTTATACCTACAGATAGGGCCTTTGAAATATCTGATAAATTAGAAAAAGATCATATCTTTGTCTTGCCTCAAACTAAGGGCCTAAGAATTGCCCTATGTAGGACCCCAGCGAGACTTATACCAGATCTCGTACAAGGTATAAAAAAATACATCTAACAAATATGGAAACTAAGGAATAGTTAATAATCCTGGTTTCCTTTTTAATTGCAAATCTTACAAGCCTTATAAAAATATTATTTCTATGACCTAGCAAAACTTTCTTTAATATAAAACTTGAAATATTTTTTGACCTTGGTATATTATAAATGTGGTTAGCACTTAGACGTGATGAGTGCTAAGAAAAAATATAAAGGAGATAAATATGAAACTAAAACCAATCGGTGATAGAGTAGTTATACAAAAGGCAGAAGCTGAAAAGACAACTGCTTCAGGAATAGTTCTTCCTGAAAGTGCTCAAGAAAAACCTCAATACGCTGAGATAGTAGCCGTCTCATCAGACATCGAAAACGATGAGAAAAAGGCAGGCTCTCTCCATGTAGGTGACAAGGTAATATATAGCCAATATTCAGGCACAGAAGTTAAACTAGAAGACAAAGAATACATCGTAGTAAAATATACAGACATACTAGCAGTAGTAGACTAGGAGGATATTAATGGCAAAAGACATCAAATTTAGCACAGATGCAAGAGAAGGACTCGAAAGAGGAATAGATAAACTAGCAAACGCAGTCAAAGTAACACTTGGACCTAAGGGACGTAACGTAGTCCTAGACAAATCATACGGTGCTCCAACCATAACCAACGATGGAGTAACCATTGCTCAAGACATAGAACTAGAAGATAGATTTGAAAACATGGGAGCTCAACTAGTAAAAGAAGTAGCTACCAAGACCAATGACGTAGCAGGAGATGGTACAACAACAGCTACAGTTCTAGCTCACGCTATCATCAAAGAAGGACTCAAAAACCTAGCAGCTGGTGCCAATCCAGTAGTTCTACAAAAAGGCCTCAAAAAAGCAACAGAAACAGTAGTAGACTTCATCAAAGACAACTCACGTGAAGTAGAAGACAAACAAGCTATTGAAAATGTAGGAACAATCTCATCAGCAGATGAAGAAATAGGTAAACTAATATCAGACGCTATGGAAAAAGTAGGTAATGATGGAGTAATCACAGTAGAAGAATCAAAAACAACATCTACCTACCTAGACGTAGTAGAAGGAATGCAATTCGATAAGGGCTACCTATCCCCATACATGGCAACAGACAACGAAAAAATGGTAGCAGAATTAGCAGACCCACTAATCCTAATCACAGACAAAAAAATCTCAAACATACAAGAAATCCTACCATTACTAGAACAAATAGTTCAATCAAGTAAGCCACTCCTTATCATAGCAGATGATGTAGACGGAGAAGCATTAACAACCCTAATCCTCAATAAACTAAGAGGAACCTTCAACGTAGTAGCAGTCAAAGCACCTGGCTACGGTGACAGAAGAAAAGCTATGCTAGAAGACATAGCAATCCTAACAGGAGCTACAGTAGTATCTGACGAACTTGGCATGGACCTAAAAGACACAGCAATCGACATGCTAGGATCAGCCAAAAAAGTCAAAGTTGACAAAGACAACACTACTATAGTAGAAGGCAAAGGCGACAAGGCTAACCTAGAAGATAGAGTAACAGTAATCAGAAAACAACTTAGCGAAGAAGAAAGCGAATACGAAAAAGAAAAACTTCAAGAAAGAGTAGCCAAACTTGCAGGTGGAGTAGCAGTAATCAACGTAGGAGCTGCCACAGAAACAGAAATGCAAGAGAAAAAATACAGAATCGAAGACGCCCTATCAGCAACCCGTGCAGCAGTAGAAGAAGGAATAGTAGCTGGTGGTGGAGTAGTCCTCATAGGAGCTATAGAAAAAGTAAAAGCACTCGCAGAGACCCTTGCTGGTGATGAAATGACAGGAGCTACAATCATAGAAAAAGCCCTAGAAGCACCACTAAGACAAATAGCAGAAAACGCTGGAATGGATGGATCTGTAGTAGTAGAAAACGTCAAGAAATCTGCCACAGACGAAGGTTACGATGCCTATAACAACGAATATGTAAACATGTTCGAATCAGGCATAGTAGAACCAACCAAAGTAACAAGATCTGCCATCCAAAACGCAGTATCAGTTGCAGGAATGATACTCACAACAGAAGCTGCAGTAGCAGACATACCAAAAGAAGAACCAGCTATGAACCCACAAGCGGGTGGAATGTACTAAAACAAAGCACCAAGCCTTCCCTAAACCATAGGGGAGGTTTTTTAAGTGGAAATTTTATCAAAAAATACAAAATAACTAGGTAAAAGAAAAAGACAAAACAAAGCGTAAAGTTATTATTAAAGGAAAATAATGTTAAAACAAAAAATATATCAAATCGTTATAATAAAAAATCAAAAAAATTAGAAAAAACTTGACAAAGAAAACCAAAGGATGTATACTCTAAAAGTCAGCTGCGAGAGCTCAAGGCTAAAAAGCAAAAAACAATAAAATTTTTGAAAAAATCCTTGACAAGATAAAAAAGACGTGGTATGATGTAATAGTCAACGCGGATAAAGCAGAGACATGAACCTAATAAATTTAA
>JALEUV010000011.1 GCA_022780515.1 Anaerococcus sp.
GAATAGATGAACTAAAATAAATCATATGGACTCCCCTAAGTTAAGTGCTTAGGGAAATATGATTAATTATAAAAACAAAGTGAGTTAATATAATCTTAAGGTGGTATCTATGAAAATTTATGAATTAAAGAGCAGAAAAGATAGGGAAGAACTTATCAATTATATGAGAGAGCAAGACTGGGGTGCAGCAAAGAAGCTAGCTCGCTCCCTACAAAGAAACTCTGTCAAAGAAGACTTTGGCAGGGATACAAGGGTATTTTTTGCGAGAGTTAACAATGACATTGTTGGTTTTTTTGCCCTAGTCAATAAAGACTACATAGACCTTGATGGCTATGAGCACTTTATAGCCATGATCTGGGTCGACCCATCTTACAGGGGTAGGGGCTATAGCAGGGACTTCGTAGCCTTCGGGGAAGAGGTATCCGGCTATGATGATATCTATATCCTAACCCAACACAAGGGCCTTTATGAAAAGATGGGCTATTGTCTTATAGATAGCTTCGAGGGAAGATTTCATCCTAAAGATTACCTTTATTACAAGGATTTAAGGTGATTAACATAGGCTAGTAGTATTAGATAAAGAAAGAAAAAATAAGGCAAAATACAACAAAAAGTGAAAACATTTTCTAAAAAGTAGAAATTTTTTTGAATTTGCTATATAATATTATTGTATAATATTAAAAAGACATTTACATACTTATTGATATAAATGTTTTCACAAAGGAGTTTGTATGAAAAATTATGACACAATTAAAATCAAGAATTTAGCTTTGGTCGGTCACTCTAAGGCAGGCAAGACTTCATTGACAGAAGCCTTATTATATAAGACAGGTGTGATCGACAAGATGGGATCAGTCGAAAATGGCAATACTGTTTCCGACTATGAAAGACAAGAGAGAAAGAGAAAAATTTCTCTTCAAACATCTATTATCCCAATAGAATATAATGATTTTAAACTTAATTTTATAGATTCTCCTGGATTCTTTGACTTCGAAGGGGAGGTTCTCCAAGCTCTAAGGGCTGCAGAATCAGCTTTATTCGTTATAGACGGGGAAAACGGCATAGAAGTTGGAACTGAGAAATATTGGAAGTATACCCAAGAAATCAACCTCCCATCTATATTTTTTGTAAATAAGTTAGACAAGGAAAATGCTAATTTCAACAAGGTGGTTTCAGACCTCCATATCAATTTCGGAAAAAAAATCATCCCTCTAACCCTTATGCTAGGTGAAGGAGAAGATTTTAAGGGAATTATAGATGTTATTGACAAGAAGGCCTATACTTATGAAAATGGTGAAAAGAAGGAAGTTGAAATCCCTGAGATAAGGATAGCCGAGGTAGAAGAAGTATACAACCAAGTAATTGAAGCTGTAGCAGAATCTGATGATAGTCTAATGGAAAAATTCTTTGAGGGAGAAGAATTCTCTGAAACCGAGTTTAGGAAGGGACTTTCTAAGGCAATCCTTAATGGAGATGTTATTCCATTGATAGCAGGATCTTCTGATAAGCAAATAGGCTTAACAGCCCTCCTAGAAACTATTAGCAAGTATATGCCATCTATGGATGATGAAGCTGCCAACATCGGCTTTAGGGTTAAGGATGACTATGAAGCCTTTGAAGTAAAGGAAGATGCACCTTTTTCAGCAGTTGTCTTTAAAACTATGGCAGATCCATTTGTGGGAAAAATTTCTATCTTTAAGGTCCTATCCGGCTCTGTAAAAAAAGATGACAAGATATATAATGTAAGCAAGGATACTGATGAAAAAGTAGCCAACCTATTTTACCTAAGAGGTAAGGAACAAATAAAGACTGACAAGGTTGTAGCAGGAGATATCGGAGCCTTCTCTAAGGTGGAATCAGCATCTACTGGTGATACTTTTGCGACTCGTGATAATCCTGTTGAATATAAGAGGATAAAATATCCGAAACCTGTCCTCTTCTATGCAATAGCAGCCATTAGCAAGAATGACGAGGACAAGATATCTGAAGCTCTCCACAAACTAAGTGAAGAAGACCCAACCTTCAAGTCAGAGAGAAACCAAGAAACTTCTCAATCAATCCTATCAGGACTTGGAAATGTCCAACTTGAAGTTTTGATGGATAAGCTAAAAGATAATTACTCAGTTAATACAGAAGTTATAGACTACAAGATTCCTTATAGGGAAACTATTAAGTCAAAATCTGATGTCCAAGGTAAGCACAAGAAGCAATCTGGTGGTGCAGGCCAATATGGTGATGTATTTATAAGGTTTGAACCAAGTGATGAAGACTTTGTCTTCGAAGAAGAAGTATTCGGAGGAGCAGTTCCTAAGAATTACTTCCCAGCTGTAGAAAAGGGACTAGAAGAATCCTTGGCTGAAGGCCCACTAGCAGGCTATAAGGTTACAGGAATCAAGGCAACCCTTTATGATGGCTCTTATCATCCAGTAGATTCCAACGAGCAAGCCTTCAAAACTGCTGCAAAGATTGCCTTCAAAAAGGGTATAGAAGAAGCAGATCCTATCTTACTCGAGCCTGTTATGAAACTTGAAATCAAGGTTCCAGACGAAAACTTGGGTGATGTTATGGGCGATATGAACAAGAGACGTGGTAGGATCTTGGGTATGGATCCACAAAAAGACGGCAGCCAAGTAGTCTTGGCAGAGGCTCCCCTAGCAGAAGTTTTGACCTATGCTATAGACTTAAGGAGTCAAACAAGCGCTCGTGGATCATTCTCAATGGAATTTGTAAGATACGAAGAAGTACCAAAGGAAATAACACAAAAGATATTAGAAAATAAAAATTAAGTATTACGGAGGGTGCAATGGCAAAGTGGGAAATTTTAAATATTGATCCATGGTTAAGGGACTATGAAAAAGATATTAATTTAAGGATGGATGAATTTAAAAAACAAAAGAAAAGACTTGTTGATAAGGGCAAAGATCTCAAGGAATTTGCCAATGCACATAATTATTATGGCTTCCACAAGACTAGGACTGGCTGGGTTTATAGGGAATGGGCTCCCAAGGCTGATGGCCTATACCTAATTGGAGATTTTAATAATTGGGATAGGCATTCCCACCCTTTAACTAAGATAAATGATGAGGACTGGGAGATTGATATCAAGGGAATAAGGACTCTCCCTCATGGATCCAGGGTCAAGGTCTTGGTCGATGCCAACAGCAAAATCCAAGACCGCATCCCCTTATTTGCAACAAGGGTAGATAGGGACGAAAACAATGACTTTGCTGCTATCATCCAAAACCCTAGGAGAAAATTTAAGTGGGAAGACAATGATTTTAAAATACAAAAAGAAGATTTGTTAATATATGAAGCTCATATTGGAATGTCTGGAGAGAAAGAAGGTATATCTACCTACAAGGACTTTGAAGAAAAAATTCTACCAAGAATAAAGGACCTAGGTTACAATACTATCCAACTTATGGCAATAGCGAGTCATCCTTACTATGGCTCCTTTGGCTACCAGGTGGCAAATTTCTTTGCTCCATCTTCTTGGTATGGAGAAAATAAAGACCTAAAGTCCTTAATAAATACTGCCCACAAGATGGGAATGAATGTAATAATGGACCTAGTCCATTCTCACGCTGTAAAAAACACAGCCGAGGGTATCAATGAATTTGATGGAACAGTCTATCAATTCTTCCACGAAGGGGCAGAGGGCAACCACCCTGATTGGGATAGCAAACTATTTGACTACCACAAGCCTGGGGTTTGCCACTTCCTCTTATCAAACATCAAGTATTGGCTAGAAGAATACCACTTCGATGGTTTTAGATTTGATGGAGTAACCTCTATGATCTACAAAAACCATGGTAGGGGAGTAAACTTTGATTCTTATAAGAAGTATTTCTCCCTAAATACAGATATAGAGGCTATCAACTACCTCCAACTTGCCAACCAACTTATTAGAGAAGTGAAACCAGAAGCTATAACCATAGCAGAAGACATGAGTGGTATGCCTGGTATGTGCCTACCAATTGAAGATGGAGGTATAGGCTTTGACTATAGACTAGCCATGGGGATGCCAGATTTCTGGGAAAAGACCCTGGAAAAAAGGGATGAGGATTGGGACCTATCCAAGATGTGGTATGAACTATCCACCCATAGGCCAGAAGAAAAGAGGGTATCCTACCTAGAAAGTCATGACCAAGCCCTAGTGGGCAGCAAGACTGTTATATTTAGGTTGGCTGATAAGGAAATGTATTGGAATATGGAAAAAAGCTCTACCAACTTTGTTATAGATAGGGCCATAGCCCTCCACAAGATGATAAGGTGGATTACTCTTTCTATGGGAGCTGATGCCTACCTCAACTTTATGGGAAATGAATTTGGCCATCCTGAATGGATAGACTTCCCTAGGGCAGAAAACGGCTATTCCTATAAGTATGCTAGGAGGCAATGGTCCCTAGTCGACAATGATAAGCTTAGATACCAATACCTAAACGAATTTGATAAGGCTATGCTAGACTTTGCCAAGAAAAATAACCAACTATCATCCGAAACCTTTAGACTATGGCTAGATAATGATAGAAAGATAATAGCCTTTAGGAATAAGGATATAGTTTACTTGTTTAACTTCCATCCTGAAAATTCCTACGAATCCTTCCACTTGCCAATCCATGACATTGGAGAATTCAAGGTTATTATGGATACCGATGAGACGAGATTTGGGGGCAATGCTAGGATTAGCCATAACTATAACTACAAAACAGAAAAACTTGCAGGAACTGACTACGATGGCATAACAATCTATATACCAAGTAGGACTGCGTTAGCACTAAGGAAGATTATATGAAAATAACTTGCCTAGGTGATTCCTTTACGGAGGGTTACCTAGTAGGAGATAAATCTTATGCCCGTCTTATAGAAAAGGCGGGCTTTGATGTTTCAAACCTTGGAATGAATGGTGCTCGGACAGATACTATGGCCCAAAAATATGCCTCCTTTATAGAAGAAGGGGGATATGAAGATGTCCTTATAGTATTTGGTGGGACCAATGATTTTCTATATGGAAAGTCCGTTAGATTTGTATATGCCAATGTAAAAAGTATATTAGAAATGTCAAAGGCTTGTAGAAAGATGCTTGTAATACCGCCTCTAGTAGAAGAAGAGGATGGCTATGATTTTTACAAGATGGTAAATGACAAGATAAAAGATTATGCGAGTCTTTTGGAGGAAGATAATATCGAAACCATTGACGCAAGAAAGATACCTGGTAGGTGTTTTGATGGTGTCCATAAGGATGCATTTTTCCATAAGGGCTTAAAAGATGAAATTCTAAGGAGGCTAAATGATGGAAAATCTTGAAAATCCGGAATTTTTACAGGGACTAATCAAAAATAGGCTACTCGCCAAAATAATAACTCTAGCCCTGATAATAATAGCTGGCATTATTGTCTTGGCACTAGTCAAAAAAATATTAACTAAATTATTAAAAGGCAAGGGACTTAGAGAATCATCCCTCAACATAAACAAGGTCAACACCATATCAAAGGCAGTCTATTCTTTGATTAAAGTAGTAGTTATCTTTATAATAATCACAGTTATCCTAGAGATGTTTGGAATAAACACATCAACCATCATAGCGACAGCAGGAGTTGGTGGTATAGCACTCGCTCTTGGTACCCAAACTATCATAGGAGACTTCGTTATGGGTATGTTTATAATCCTAGATGATAGAATTAGAGTAGGAGAATGGGTCCGAACAGCAGGGATAGAAGGAGAAGTTGAATCTGTAGAATTTAGATATACCAAAATCAGAGACTTCAACGGATCACTCCACATAATACCTAACTCTCAAATAAAAAATGTCCAAAACTACGATAGGGGCTATATGATGTCAGAAGTCTACTTCAACGTATCCTATGATACCAAACTAGACCAAGTAAAAGATCTGATAGAAACAGTATCAAATGACCTCTGCCAAAGAGAAGAATTCAAAGGAGCCTTCAAAGAAAAATTCCACTTCTTTGAAATAAACGAATTTAAAGACTTCTCTTATAGGGTGAAAATAATGGCGGAAGTAAAACATGGCACCCAATGGGCCATAGGCAGGGCTTGTAGAGAAGCTATAAAATATGAAATGGAAAAAAGAGGGATAAAAAGCGCCCTTTTGGAGCATGATAATGAAAAAATACAAGGTAAATGACATAGTTAGTCTTAAAAAAGGCCATCCATGTGGAGAAAACCTCTGGGAAATCCAAAGACTTGGAGCAGACATCAAACTAAAATGTATGGGCTGCGGCAAAAACATATGGATGAAAAGACTAGAATTTGACAAAAAAATCAGAAAAATCAAAGACAAAGACGGGAAAATGGTAGCTATAGTAAACTACGAACCCGAATCAAACTAAGCTCGCAATAAAAAGCGAGCTATTTTTTTACAAAAAAAACTTGACAAAGAAAACCAAAGGATGTATACTTTAAAAGTCAGCTGCGAGAGCTCAAGGCTAAAAAGCAAAAAACAATAAAATTTTTGAAAAAATCCTTGACAAGATAAAAAAGACGTGGTATGATGTAATAGTCAACGCGGATAAAGCAGAGACATGAACCTAATAAATTTAA
>JALEUV010000069.1 GCA_022780515.1 Anaerococcus sp.
CCATCCAAACAAAGGACGAGTTACCGTGATTCCACCTTTTTATCTTTATTTACTAATAAAAATCGCTCAGAGTCTTAAAAAACCCTTATATCGATAACGAAATAATCCGTCACAGCCTAATATCGGTGTGAGACTCAAAGATGCAATTCAACCTACATAATTCCAGCTATTCTCATCAACAAAGCCTCTCTGTAAAAACTTTGTAAGCCTACTCTTCTTTTCATTGTCTTTTTATTTATTTCTGTTATACAATACCTAGTAAATTAATCAAGATTATTTTGAATATTTTAAAAATATAATAGGGCCCCGCAAAACTATGTTTTAGTTTGCGAGAACCCTATTATAATGTTTCGCTAATTATCTTTACAAAACCAGCTAAGATTAAATTAGGATGGCTTTACAGTTCTACTTAGAATAAGATAGAATTTTATCAATAATTTCTTCTGAATTCTTGGCCAAAGATTCTAACTCATCTCTTACATCCTTTATAGTATTAGGAACCATCTCTATTAGAAGTTTTGAAGCATCTAGCATTACCTTGTTGTTAAAAATAGCTTCATTTATGGTTCTAAGATCTTTCTTACCAAGTTTATCATTTCCTTTAAAGAATTGATAATTTGTGTCGGCTCCGTAGGATTTTAGTAAAGTTTCCGCTCTTTCTATAAGATCGTTAGATTCTTTGATCAATTGTTTTAGATCTTTTTCTATAGATTTTACAGTATTTGGCGTATTTTCAAGGAGGTACCTAGCTGCTGCTGCAGTTACCCTATTATCATAGACTGCCTTTTGTAATTCTTCTAATCTTTCCTTTACTTCTTTAGAATTTTCCTTTGAAGGTTTACTGTCTATGAAGTGGCCAGGATCTACTGATCCGACTGAACCTATCAAACTATCATTTCTATGATTGTTTACCTTGTTAGGATCAATTATAGGTCTTTGGATGTTTGAGATATTGTCTTTGGAAGGAGTGTTTGTTTCAGTTTTACCATCCTTTAGTTTGCTTACAAAGTCTTCTAAGGCTTCTTCTAAATCTTCACTAGCTTTACTAATTTGAGCAAGATTAGCATCATTATTGGTTAAGATATCAATAGCTTTCTTAATTTTAGCTTCTAGATCATCTATATCCTCTTGAGATTCTTGATTTTCAGCTATAGTTTTATTAGCTTCATTTATTAAATCTTTTAATTTTGTTATAGATTTCTCTTTTTCATTTTTATCTAAGGCATTACGGATATTTTCAAAACTTTTATTTATTTGGTCTTGACTTGTTTTTTCATTAGCAAGTAAATCTTCAGCTTCTTTGATAAGTTTTTCTAAAGCTTCTTTTTGAGTATCGTCTAGATTCTTTAGTTCCTCTTTAGCTTTTTTTAGTATATCTTGAAGAAGAGTCTTGTCTAAAACAGGTTTTTTCACCAAATTATCAACGCTAGCTCTTATTTTATCAACTGCCTTGTCTACTTCTTCTTGGCTTGCATCTTCTTTTTCCAAAAGTGCTTTACCTTCAGATATACTTGCTTTTAGTGCTTCTAAAGATTCTTCGGTGTATGAATCGTCTTCCAAGAATTTACTTGCAAAATCAATTGCTATTTTTAGGGTTTGTTTATTTACAGTTATCGTATCTTCTTTTCTTTCTGCTGCATTTACCTTATCATTTGCTATAAGTAATGCCTCAACAGCCTCATTTGCTTCTTCTTGGCTTGCTTCATTATTATCTATGACTTCCTTAGCCTTAGCTAGGGCATTCTTAAATTCATTTACAAGCTCTTCAGAGTAACCTTCAAGATCCTTATTTATTAGTTGTCCATATACTTCTTCCAAGATAGTCTTATCAACTACAATAACTTCTTTTTCTTCTAGGTTAGTCTTAGCTTCAATTAGCTTAGATAATATTTGATCTATTTCTTCTTGGCTTATATCTTCACTATTTAAAGCTTTGTCAGCTTCTTCTAATGCCTTGTTAAATTCTTTTACGCTCTCTTCTGTATAGTCATCTAAGTTTAACTTACCTGAATTGATATCATCAACTATACTATTGTATACGTTTAGTAGGTTTGTAGTATCTACTGTTTCTTTTTCTTCCACTTTTTCAAGTGTATCATAAGCTTCTCTTAGTTCTTCATAAGCTTTGTCTACATCTTCTTGGCTTTTATCCTCGTTTTCAAGAATAGCTTTTGCTACTTCAAGTTTTTCTTTAAGCTTATTAGCACTATCCTCACTATATCCTTCTAGGTCTAGAATACTTAGTTGCTTGTAAAGTTCTTCTAGTTTAGTTTTATCAACTATAACTTCAACTTCTTCTTTAGCTTTTTCTAGGCCTACAAAAGCTTCAAATAATTCTTGGATTAGATCTTGACTTTCTTTTTGACTTAGATTAGGATTGTTCAAAGCTTCTTTTGCCTTGTTAATCTTATCTTTCAAGTTTTCAACAGATTCGTCAGTGTAGCCATCAAAATAACCATTAGCTAGTTTTTCTTCATAGTCAGCTATTATTTTCTCAAGCTCTTGCTTATCTGCTAATTTCTCGTGACTTTCCTTATCAAATTCTTCAAGTCTATCAATAGCCTTGTTCAAAGCATCATCAGCTTGATCTATCATATCTTGAGTAGCATCACCTTCTTCAAGAAGTTTTTCTGCCTTAGCTATAGCTTCTTTTAGTTTATCTATGCTCTCTTTCTTATAGCTATCAGAATTGTATTCTACTATATCTTTAGCAAAAGTTAGATCATCTTTTAATTTTTCAACACTTACTGCATTCTCTATGGCTTTTTCTAATTCTTCATTAACATCATCTATATCCCCTTGGCTAATGCCCTTAGAATCTATTTTCAAAAGATATTTAGCAGCTTCTATAGCCTTCTTTAGATTCTTATAGGATTTTGTAGTTAAGTTTTCTTCGCTATATTCGTCTTCTTGTGCTTTATTAAGATTCTCGTTTAGTTCTGTAAAGTTTAACGTATTATTCTCTCTATCAACAACAAATACCTTAACTTCTTTTTTGGCAGATTTATTTTCGTCATCTATCACTGAATATTTAATTGTATGAGTTCCTGGTCTAGATGTATCTATGCTTTCTGGATCAGCTTTTACTCTATCGGAAATTTCTTTATTTTCTTTGGTATATGCCTTTACTCCATCTAGTAGGTCTACTTTTTCATTTATGAATACGTACTTGTCATAAGCAATAATTCTTGGAGATACACTCTCTTCTTCTCCTGATTCTCCTATATTAAGGTCTGATCTTACAACCTTAACCTTAATACTTGATGAGTTTCCAGCTAAATCTGTTACAGTATAGGTTTTAGTAATTTCTTTTGTGCCTTCAGGTATGGTAATTATATCATTTATAGAGCCTTGAGTGCCTTTCTCATCATAACCTGTATAAGATGATGCATCATATGACTGTAACTTATATCCATCTTTTGTTATGTCAACGATAGGATTATTATCTCTAAAGTTTAATTCAAGTTTGACACTATCCCCAGGAGTTAAAACTGTAATATCTTTACCATATTTATCTTTAATTGAGTACATATTATCAGGAGTATCAATTGTAAATTCTGGTGCTGTAGCATCTACCCAGAACCTTCTTGAAATTCCTTTTTCCCTATCATTTTTCTTATCGATTACCATTATAGGTGTATCGTAAAAGCCATCTTCTAGCTTTATAATTTGGTCGAAAGTATATGCTTTACCATAATACATTTCTTCGCCCTTTAGAGGATTAATAACATGCTCATGTTCTTTCACTTCAAAGTCGATGTTAGTATTACCATATTTTATTTCATCAATATTATCCCAACCATAAACTGTACCTTTGAATTCTATCTTATTGGTTGAATATCCAGCTAATAAGTCAGGTTTTTCAAGAACAATTTGAAGATCTCCAAAGCCCATTATATTAGGGTCATTACCTACTTCAAATTTAGATTTTGGTGATTTGACGCCATCTTTTATAGAGTATAGGTATAGGATATCGCCGTCTTCTAAGGTTAGCTCTTTTATTGCAAAGGTGAACTTTCCATTATCATTAGATTTTACTCTAGCAAGTTCTTCTCTATTGCCATCTACTTCTTTTTCTAATACAACATCTGCAGCTTTTCTATATGCATCTCCTGTTATGTCTGTATCTTTAAAGATATAACCACCATCTACTGAAGGTTCGATAATTTCTTCTTTAGCAGGTTCTTCTGGAGCTGGTTGAGCTTTTCCTACTACAAATTTAGATTCTGATGATTTAACTTCGTCTTTTATAGTGTAGAGGTAGAGGATATCTCCATCTGCTAAGGTTAAGTCTTTTATTTCGAATGTGAACTTACCATCAGCATTAGATTTTACTCTAGCTATTTCTTCTCTCTTTCCATCTACTTCTTTTTCTAGCACAACATCTGCATCTACCCTATTAGCATTTCCTGTTATATTTGTATCTTTTAAGATTTTTCCACCATCTACTGTAGGTGCAAGGATTTTTTCCAAGGCTTGTTTTTCTACTTCAAGTTCTTTTTCATTTATGGCTTTATCATATATGCCAATCTTTAATTTGCTGTCGTATTTAAATTTATCACCTAAATTGATCTCGTATATTCCATCAAACCTATCTCCATCTACCCTTACCTTTGATAATTGATCTTCGCCATATATATCTATATAAGGAATAGAAAAATTACCAGTAAAAATTTCATCATATTGATCTGCAGAAGCTATAATGATTTCGTAGACACCACTCACGTCATCTTTTGCTCTAAATCTTACAGTATTCTTTTCTGGATTATAAGTTGCTTCTTCAGCTATCTCAACTTCTTTAGTATCAGATTTTACTTCATAACGTATTACTTGAGGATTAGAATTTTTCTTAAAGTAAGCCTTAACTGTATAGTATACGCTCTTTCCATTTTCTATAGGTTTACCATCAACTTTACCATCCCAAATACTTTCATCAAACATGGTAATAGGTGATACACCTTGATCCATTCTATTAATTTTTCTACCATCTTCACTTCTACCTAGATTTCTGAGTACCTTTCCATTTTTATCTTCTATAGTGAAGTCTATATGGTCATAGTTCCTCAAGACACTTGTTCTAAATACGAAGTTTTCATGCATACCTAAGTTATTAGAGTTAATATATACTGGATTATATGTTAATGGATCGTATGTGTTAGCAAGGAAGTCAAAAGTAACTAATCCTGTTTGTGTGAATATAGGATCATTTGCCTTATCATCATCTAATAAATTTGTAGCAGGCTCATCTAGAACATGACCAGCTTCAAAATCACCATAATAGCCTAAGAATGGTAATGATAGGTCACTATCACCATCTAGTGATTTGAAGTTTACAAATCCCTCTACAAATGATTCTTCTTTAAGGTCTTCCAGTTTTATAGATTTTGATATATCCAGTGTAACTTTTACAGTCTTACTTGAATTAGCAGGAACTACTACTCTCCTAGGACTATCAAATTTAGCTTCTTCAAGCGGTAATGATTCTTCGATTAAATAGCTATTGCCTTCTTCATCACTTTCTACTGCATCTGTTAATGCGTCTGCACTTATAGAGTAAGATTTAGGACTAGATGACTTGTTATAGATAGTAAATTCCATAGTAATCTCATCTTCAGTGAAAGATCCTAATTCTACCTTAGGGGTATTATCTTTCTTATTTAAGATATATACTTCTGTCTTTAGGGCATCCTCAAGACTCATCATTCCACTACCTTGTTGTCTAACTAGATATAGGTTACCATTAGGATTTATCATAGGTTTTGCCGTATTCATCATCAAAGCTTTTGCTAGATTTGATATATCTGATCCTTTTACATCACCAAATACATCCTTATCATTGCGGATTCTTTGATATACAAGGGCTGTTGCACCTGACATATGTGGTGTAGCCATTGATGTACCAGACATATTTACATATCCGTCATCATTGTCAGTCGAATAGATATTTCCACCTGGAGCAGTTATCTCAGGTTTTATTTGTAAGTTTGGTGTTGTACCCCAAGATGAAAATGATGAAATTTGTCCACCTGTAGCATCTTCAAACTCTAACATTTCCTCAGGGAAAGATATACTCACCTTATCCAAATTATTTACAACTTCTAGACCAGCATTTCTACCAACTATAGCAAATGGAATTTTAGCTAATTCTCCACCAGCCATATTGATTAAAACTTCAGAGTCTGCTCTTTCGTTATTATATACTACTACGGCTTTCGCACCAGCATTTTGTGCATTTACTATAGTGTCTGCAAAAGTATTTCCTCTTTCTACAAATACAACTTTTCCAGCTACTTCTGGATGATTATCAAATGAAGCCTTATCTCCAGGTGCACTTGATCCTTCTCCCCTGTTATTTGCATCTATATATGCTATATCTGCCCCATTGACAGTGCTTAGACCTTGCTCCCAAGGTTTAGGTGATCCATCCGCATAATTCAAAGAGCTTTGCTTGTCTTCACCATTTAAAGTGTATTTTAAAGCATAATAATGAACATTAGTATTATTTGCAGATGCTACTGACAAAGTGTCATCATAAAGTGAAGGAGAGCCTAAAACTCCTGTATCCTTTGTACTCTCAAGCGGAAGAGGATATGAGTGAGCCAAATATTTTGCAAAGTTTGCAGCACCTGTCATTGTATTATGCTCATTACCAGCAGCAATAGAAACTAGTATACCAGCATCTTGAGCTTTTTTGATTGCAACTTCTTCTACACCACCATAGACATAAGATCCTGCAGGAGCTCCTAGGGACATATTTATTGCATCAGCTCCAAGTAATATAGCATCATCTATCGCCTTGGCATAGATATCAGAAAAAGTTGTAGCATATAAAGGGTCATCAGAGAATACCTTCATTCCCAATATTTGGGCTTCAGGAGCAACTCCCTTTATCCCTCCATTTTCAACATCACCATTAGCTGCTATTGTTCCAGCAACATGTTGACCGTGGTTTGATACAGATGATTTTATATTGTGCGTTCTATCATAATAGTTATAAGCATAAGGGAATTTTTCATTATAATATCTTCCAGGAAGATTATGTTCTCTTATAATTGCTTGAACCTTCTCTTCATTGAGTTTTGCCTTTGATGGGTCTGTAATTTTGAAATCCTTATGATTTACATCATAACCAGAATCTATTACAGCTACAACCATACCTTCACCCTTATATCCAGCTTCCCAGGCTGTTGGTGAGCCGATCATATCATTTGATGAAGTCATCATTGGTACACTAGGAGGTGCATTAAATTCGTTTACAGGATAAACTTCTTTTACATTTTTGATTTTCTTTACCTTCTCTAGGTCACCAGCCTTAACATAGGTAGAAAAACCATTTATTACCGTAGTGAAAGAATCTCCTGCATCTTCCTCTCCTTCTTTGGAGTCATTCATCTCGATATTCTTTTTATCGATTTCTTTTTTTACTTTGTTTTGTTTCTCTTCTAGATCTTCTTTACGATTTTCTAAGTCACTTTTACTTAGATCTTGTATGTCCTTACCCTCTTTTTGGACTTGTTCTAGAATTGATTCATCTTTAACTTCTACTACTACTCTTATCTTTTCGTTTTTATTAGTTTCAGCAAGCTCATCTAAGTCTATTTTTTTAGAGATATTTAAGCTGTCTGAATCCGCAGTACTTTCCGGATTATTATCGCCTTTAGTGCTCGCAAATGCACTAGCTGTTGGAGTTGCAAGCATAGATATAGCTAATAAAGCCGACAACACCCTATAATTATTGATTTTCATGTATAAATAACCTCCTAATTACTTATTATTATATATCCTAGTAAAAGTTTATGCAACTATTTAGTAGCATAATTATTTTAAGTAATACATACAATCATTAAATCATTATAAGTATGTCATCTTATTATCATTTATACCTTCACTTATAAAATTTTCTTTGGTAAATCAACTTGCCTAAACACAAAAAAGAAGCACAAACTGTTATATCAATTAAGTAGATAAACAGGAGGCTCCTTATTGATAATTGCCAGAACATCTATGATAAAGATAAGATATTAAATTTGTATATTCACATATTGAAAGATAAAGGTACTGTTGCAAAATAGAAAAAAGCAAAAAACGACTCGCATATGTAAGGTGAGCCCATAAAGTTGGACCTAATACCAGAGTTAGAAATTGGTATGTAAATAATTTTGTGTATCAAAATAAATCCTGAAATGAAGTGTACCCATAAAACTGGACATAATATTTAATTAATTAGTTGTAGTGGATGCTAACCTATATCTTGTAGGTGGCATCCATTTTGTTTTCTCCTGAATTCTCTCGTTATTGTAATAATAAATATATTTTTCTATTGCCTTCGAAAATTCTTCAAAAGAGCTATAGCTCTTTTCGTAACCATAATAAACTTCATTCTTTAATCTTCCAAAAAATGTTTCCATAATTGAGTTATCATAACAATTACCTTTTCTTGACATTGATTGAACTATACCATGTTTCTTAAGTTCATTTATATAATATTTATGTTGGTATTGCCAACCTTGATCTGAATGTAATATTAAGCTGTTTAGTTTTGGAAATTTGTTAAATGCTTTCATTAACATATTAGATATTTGTTTTAAATTAGGACTTAAGGATAAGTCATAAGAGATTATCTCATTTGTATACATGTCAAGTATCGGAGAGATGTAGCATTTACCCCATGAAAAGTTAAATTGAGATATATCAGTACTCCATTTTTGTAATGGCTTATCAGCTTTAAAATTTCTGTCTATTATATTGTCAGCAATCTTTCCTACTTTACCTTTATATGAATGATACTTTTCTCTAGGTCTTTTACCAAATAGTTTTAATTCATGCATTATTCTCTGAACTTTTTTATGATTTATTTTATATCCTTGATTCAATAATTCTCTATATACTCTTCTTACACCATATCTTCCTTTATGATTGTCGAATATCTCAGATATTTTATTTTCTATATTTTTATTTCTAATCTTAACCACATCAACTTTATTAATTTCAAAGTAGTATGTCGACTTCGGCAAATCGATAGCTATTAAAAGATATTTTAGTCTGTAGCCTTTTTCTTTGAGTTTTTTGACAATCGCTGCTTTTTCGCCTTGAGTTGCGCAGCGTAATTCTTTTCTCTCAAGGCGATTTCTTTTTTTATTATTTCGTTTTCAGCCTTTATATATTCATTTTCAGCTCTAAGTCTTATTAGCTCTTCTCGTTCAAATTCATTAAGTTTTTTT
Source organism: Anaerococcus sp. (assembly GCA_022780515.1). Lineage (GTDB taxonomy): Bacteria > Bacillota > Clostridia > Tissierellales > Peptoniphilaceae > Anaerococcus. Next base: position 9,222 of record JALEUV010000069.1, read on the forward strand.
GGTTTATGGATATTTGTTTTTTTCATGGTTGTATTTTTAGATTTACGACCTTTCTTTTTATTTACAAGACCATTATATCCGTAAATTTTGTAATTGTTAATCCAGTTTTGAATATTACCTTCACTGATTCCTAATTCAATAGAAACTTGATAAGTAGATTTTCCTTTAACAACTTCTAATACACTATTATATTTATCCTCTACTGAAAAACTATTGTTATGAGATTTATGCTTTAATATCTCAATTCCATGTGTTTCTACTAAATTATACCATCTTCTTATGTAGTTACGGAAGTAATATTTGTTGATACCTCTAGGTGTATCAGCCCATTTACCTTGTTTGTATAATTCTATACAGTTCTTTTTAAACTCATAGCTATATTTCATAAAAATACCCTCCTTACTGGTTTGTCCAGTAAAGAGGGTACATATCACAATGATAAGAACAGCCATCATCTTTTTTTATATAGCAAATGAAGGGCTTTCAATCTTAGAAAATTCCATAGCTTTAGGTTTGCCAGTACCAGAAAAATTAAAAGATATATTAAAACAATTCAAGGAGGAAAAATAAATGAGTAATAGTCCATTAGTTCAAGCAACAATTCTCTCACCAAACCATAGTGGAAGAAGAAATCAAAGGATATCAAAAATTGCTATACACCACGCAGCTGGAGTTATAAGTGGAAAAAATCTAGCTAGGATATTTGAGCCAAGGTCAAGACAAGCATCAGCTAACTACAACTTAGGATCTGATGGAGTAATTGTTTTAGGTGTTGATGAATCTAACAGAGCGTGGACAACTTCATCTTCCTGGTGTGACAATCGAGCAGTAACAATTGAAGTAGGAAATTCTACGAGAGGTCCTCAGTGGTTAGTTTCTGATTACGTTTTAAACAGATTAATTGATTTAGTTACAGATATTTGTAGGAGAAATGGAATTTATCCTTGCACTTATACTGGAGGTAAGGATGGTGTACTTCAAAAGCATGAGTGGTATTCCAATACAAATTGTCCGGGACCATACCTTGGTAGCAAGTTTCCATATATAGCAAATGAGGTCAATAAAAGACTAAGAGGAAATAAGACTGTTAGCAAACCAACAGGTGGACTATATAGAGTTAGAAAATCTTGGTCTGATGTAAAAAGCCAGAAAGGTGCATTTAAGAATTTAGATAATGCCAAAAGATGTGCCGATAGATTCGGATTAAAAGTATTCGAAGCTAATGGCAAGATAGTATACCCAGTTGGAAAGACAATCGACCAATTAGCTAGGGAGGTTATAAGTGGAAAATGGGGTAATGGAGAAGAAAGAAAAAGAAGGTTAACTCAAGCTGGATATGATTACTACGCAGTTCAGAAGAGAGTAAATCAAATAATTTAATAGAAAAAATTATGCCTGTATCAACTTATGGTACAGGCTATTTTTTATTTCAAAACCTTTTAACGCTATTTATATAGGGGTGTGCAAATAGAGTTTATAGTAGTTTTAAAAATCTAAAAATTAAATTGTATCAAAATAGTGAGAGTCTTAGACCCTACTTAAAGAACAGAATCATTACATAAAAATCAAATATTATATTAGGTCTATTGGTATTCGCACAGGAATACTGATGGTCTTTTTTATATAAATTTTTTTAATTATTTAATTTTTACTCAAAATTACTCCATATGTCCTAAGGAATATAGAGGAAAGAAAACTAAGGTTAAAAATAGAACTGATTTCTTTGCCTGTGATATAGGAGGTGGAGTATGAGAGTAGAAAAGTTTGAAGGTAGACAAGAAATTATAAAAACTGAATACACTGAAAGAGATTTAAAAGCAGAGCTTAATTTCTATCTATCGGATAAATTTATCCAAGACCTATTTCTTTTGGATGAAATTAGCCTTGAAGAATATAGAAAAATTAGAAGAGAGAACATTAAAAAATTCAGACCTATTATTTCAGAATTATTGCTATAAGACTTGATATATACTCATTTGTACGGGAATATAGCACTAAGAGAAAGAGAGGTGAGACAATGAAAAAGATAACAAAAATAGAAGCAAATCAAAAAGATGAATCCAAATTAAGAGTAGCAGCTTATGCAAGAGTATCGACAGATGAGGAAGCTCAGCTTGTGAGTCTTAAAACGCAAAAGGCACACTACGAAAAGATGATATCTGAGAACAAGTCATATACTTTTGCAGGTCTATACTTTGACGAAGGCATTACTGGAACAAAGAAAGAATGTAGAGATGGTCTTCTAAAAATGCTAAAAGACTGTGAAGACGGGAAAATAGATTTTATCCTAACTAAATCCATCTCAAGGCTTGCAAGAAACACAACAGATTGTTTGGAAATCGTAAGGAGACTTCTCGATTTAAACATTGGTATCTATTTTGAAAAAGAAAACATTGATACAAGAACTATGGAAAGCGAGTTGATGTTATCAATACTTTCATCCCTTGCAGAAAGTGAGTCCAGGTCTATATCAGAAAATAATAAGTGGTCCATAAAGAAAAGATTTCAAAATGGAACATTTATTATATCAAGCCCACCCTATGGATATGAGAATATAGACGGAAAGATGTTAGTGAATGAAGAAGAAGGAAAAATAATTAAAGAAATATTTGAACAGTATCTTTCAGGTAAGGGAACACATAAAATTGCAGAGAACCTAAATAAAAGAAAGATCAAAGGACAAAAAGGAGCAAGCTGGCATGGGTCGACTATAAATGGAATCTTAAAAAATGAAAAATACACAGGGGATGTTATCTACCAAAAGACCTATACAGACGATACTTACAAGAGGCATAAAAATAAGGGAGAAGAAGATCAGTATAAAATAATAGATAACCATGAAGCCATTGTAAGTAGAGAGGAATTTGAAAAAGTACAAGACTTAATAAGGCTTAGGGCTGTAGCAAAAGGAAATGGAGAAAACACTAAAAGATATCAAAATAGATATAGCTTATCAGGAAAAATAAAGTGTGGCGAGTGTGGTTCAACCTTTAAAAGAAGGCATCACTATAATGGCAAAGATAAATATATAGCTTGGACTTGTAGTGAACACTTAAGAGATATAAATAAGTGCTCCATGAAATTTATCAAAGATAAGGACATAAAACTAGCATTTGTGACTTTAGTAAACAAGCTAATTTTTGGAAAAGATAGTATCCTTACACCGCTTTTAGAATCCTTAAAGAGAGTGGACAGCAAGGAAGAAGTCGAGAAGATAAATAAAATCGAAGAAAGCTTAGAAAAAATAAAGGAAAGAAAAGAAGTTCTAAACAAACTAATAACTTCAGGCGTTTTAGATGCTAGTATTTACGCAAAAGAAAGCAGTGAAATTTCAAATGAAGAAAGTTATCTACTCAGGGAAAAGGAAAGAAGTAAAAAAGCCATCCTTGGAAATGATGAAGAAATAAGAGAACTTGAAAAACTAATAGGAATCTTGGGAAAAAGCAAAATGCTAGATCACTATGAAGGTGACTTGTTTGAAGAAATCATTGACCACATTCAGGTTGTCAATAGAGAGACTCTTGATTTTTATTTAAAGTGTGGACTTGTACTTAGAGAGGAAGTGAAAAATAATGTCTAGGTTATGTTATGGCTATACCATAAGAGACGGAAGATTAGAAGTTCAAGAAACAGAAGCTGAGAATATAAGAAAAATCTTTAAAAATTATCTTGCTGGCAATGCTCTTATAAAGTCGGCAGACCTTGCAGGCTTAAAGAAAAACAGCTCAAGTGTAAAAAGAATCTTAACCAATAAAAAGTATTTAGGAAATGAAATCTATCCCAAGATAATAGAT
>JALEUV010000084.1 GCA_022780515.1 Anaerococcus sp.
CCTTAGTAAGTCCATAGACTTCGGTGTCAATAAGATCCTCTTTTCCAAAGCCCCTCACATCATGGAAACTCAGTCCAAAATCTTCATCGACAAATACAAGGACCTAGTAAATCCAATAAGGTCCATGCCCCAATTCCTGGACATCATGCCCAAGGGGATAAATAAGGGTAGATCTCTAATAGAAATTGCCGACTATTATAAGATAGATCACAAAGATACTATAGCTTTTGGTGATGAGATAAATGATATTGAAATGATAAAAGCAGCAGGCGTTGGCGTTGCCATGGGAAACGCAAGCGAAGATATTAAAAAAGCAGCTAAATTTATAACATTGTCAAACGATGAAAATGGTGTAGCTGTATATTTAAACAAACTTCATTAATTATCCTGCCTTTACGAATCATTTGTATATAACCCCAAGCTATTTCTCAACCTAACAAAACTAATTTATAAGCTACTTTCATTGAAGCTTTAATGTTTCTTAAACAGCAGTATTTTTATACCAATCCTTAAATGGCAAAATAAGTATATAAGCAACTCAAAAAAGCAGGATAAATCTCCTGCTTTTTATTCACTCCCATGGACTAATAATACCATTGATAAGATAAAAATTATAATTTGATTAAAACATAAGTCTTGCATCAAAAATATAACTTTAGTAACAATTAATCTTACAGCTAATCTTCTATACTTCCAATAGCTTTACTTTCTAAAGTTTGCTCATCAATAAGTTTTGTACCACAATTACCACAAAAAACATCGTCTGCTTTTACAACCTTTTTGCAATTTGGACATAACAAATCCTCTTCACTAGCTTGCGGTTCTTTCTTTTGAATTTTGGCACCACACTTAATACAGAAAGATGAATCTGCTGGGATTTCTGATCCACAGTTATCACAAATAACAACACCCTTTAACGCATTGATTTTGTTCTTATCTTTTTCAATTTGTGATAAAAGATTATTAATTTGTTTTATTCTATCAGCCTCTTCTGAATCTTTTTCTTCTTTGTGTCTATCAAAATAGGCTTTACCAATAAAATAATACAATTCATTTACCTTTTCCTCAGATTTAGATATTTCATTATTAAGCTTATTGATTTCAGTATTAATACCTATATTCTCCCCAACTCCTGCCATAGTTTTACCAAATTTTCCAAAAAAATCCATAAAATCACCTCTATTTTTAGTTTTTATTATAATTGTTATACCACTTAATCTTTTAAATTTAAACACTTTTGTAAAAATAATTTTTAATAGTATTACGTTATCCTGATATCACATATTTTGATACTAATGAATTCATATATTTCTATAAGAATTTGAGCAATATCTACTAAAATGAAAGCTAGCATTATGAAAACTTCCACTTTCTTGTCATTGAAAATATCCATATCATTTGTATACTATTAATGATATAAGATATAAGGAGGGATTTTGTGAATTGTATTATTGCCCAGTCTGGTGGGCCTACTTCTGTTATTAATTCATCATTAGCTGGAGCTGTTAAGGCAGCTATTGATTTTGGTTATGAGCATATTTACCTAAGTCTTTACGGAATTGAGGGGATTTTGAAGGCTGATTTTAGGGAAGTTGATAAGGATAAGTTTGATGGGATTGTCGATAGGCTAAAGGCTAGGCCTTCTTCTATCCTGGGATCTTGTAGGTATAAGTTGGCTGATGATTTTGATGATCCATCTTATGAGAAGATTTTTTCTTGTTTAAGGTCATTAGATATTAGGACCTTTGTTTATATAGGTGGTAATGACTCTATGGATACTGTTACCAAGCTTAATTCTTATATGGTGGAGAAGGGAGTTAAGGGGATTAATGTTGTAGGTTGCCCTAAGACTATTGATAACGACCTTAATGGTATGGATCATTCTCCAGGTTTTCCTTCTGCTGCCAAGTTTATTAGTAATACTCTAAGGACCTTGAGGACTGATGTGGATATTTATGATCTTAAGTCTGTCACAGTCGTTGAAATTATGGGCCGCCATGCAGGCTGGCTGGCTGGATCTTCTCTAGTAGCCAATTATAATTATCCAAAAGACCTTGTCAATTTGGTCTATCTTCCTGAGATGGATAAGTCTATAGATGAGATGATGAATGAGATAAGTGAGAAATTAGCTCATGAGAATAATCTTATTATCGCCCTAGCTGAAGGCTTTAGGGATAGGGGTCTAGCCCTTGACAAGATTATGTTTGACCATGCCAAAGACGGTTTTGCCCATCCTATAGTAAGTGGTGTCGGTATAAGGCTTGCTGATTATATCAGGAATAATCTCGGCATCAAGTCCCGTTGTGTTGAGTTAAATATCACTCAAAGGACTTCTGCTATCATTAGTAGGGTTGATGCTGATGAGGCCTTTAATCTTGGATATAGGGCTATGAAGCTAGGTAGGGAGAGGACTAATTTGCTCCCAGTTTTGAGAAGGAAGTCTAGTGAGCCTTATGAAGTTTTCTATACAGAGGTCGAGCCAGGTTTTATTGCCAACAAGGAGATGAAGATTCCTGAGGCTTGGCTTAAGGATTTTGAAACTTTAGAAGCTAATATGATTTCCTATACTCTCCCCCTAATCCAAGGAGAGGTTGACCAAGTTTACGAAGATGGTATGCCTGTCTTTGTAGACCTTGATGCTTTTACTAAGTAAGATTTTATAAGACTAGAAAAATGGACCAGTAAAAATCCCTTTGGATCTTCCTACCAGCCCATTACTAGTCTTTTTTATTTAACTATTACAGCTATTCCATCAGGTATTACTGTGACCTTTGAGTCTTTGCCCATTATTTCGTCTGCCTTTTCTATAGCTTCATCTAGGCTCTTAGCTGGGATAAAGTGGAAGTCTTCTAGGATCTTGCTATCGTAATCTGATACGAAGATTACTGCCTTAGCCTTTAGGAGGATCCTACATAGGATTTGTGATTCCCATTGGTCAGGAATAGTTTCGATTTTTGGAGTGTCTAAGAATTTTTGGTAGAGTTTTTCTACATCTGGCTCCTCGATGAAGGCATTGTAGAAGGCATCTCCACCTGTACCATCTCCAGCCTTACTAGCTACTATGATTACACCGTCATCTTTGAGGCTGGCTTCTGCTGCTGTCATTGATTTTACAGTTTGGTAGATGTTTTGATCTAGTGGATAGCCACCGTTGGATGTGATAACTATGTCTGCTTCTTTCTTGTCAACGCCTGCCTTATCCTTTAACCAATCTGTACCTACTTGGTGGGCCTTTTCAAGCTCGCCCGCTACTGCATAGATTATTTTCTTTTCAGAATTTATGACTACATTTACAATATATTCAAGTCCTAGGGCCTTGGCAGCTGCTACCATGTCTACGTGGATAGGGTTATTGTCAAGATTACCAGTTCTTGCGTATTGGCTATTGATAAACTCTGCATTGTGGTTATACATTACTGTCTTTCTCGAACAACATCCAGGAAATGCACTCTTTCTTCCACCAGAAAATCCTGCAAAGAAGTGAGGTTCTATGAAGCCCTCTGCTACTAGGAGGTCAGCTTCTGCTGCGAGTTTGTTTACAACTATATCTCCACCTGAAGGAAGTTTTGCATCAAGGGTAACTAGCATTGACTCGTCATCACAGTCGTGGATATAGATATTTTCGTTATTATAAATTTCTTCTCCAAGCTTGTTAACTAGCTCTTCCTTAGACGAATTTCTGTGGCAACCTGTTGCAACTAATAGGGTAATGTCAGCATCAGGGTTTCCTTCTCTAATTTCTTCTAGCATAGGAGGCAAGATAAACTTGCTTGGTACTGGCCTAGTATGGTCGCTTATTAATATAACTACCTTGTCCTTGCCAACAGCAAGATCTTTTAGTCTAGGAGATTCGATAGGGTTCTCCATGGCCTTTTTTACAAGAGTCGCTTGGTCATCTGTTGGGGTGTATTCTTCCAAGTTGCTAGTTAAAATCCCTAAAATTCTACTATCATCGATTTCAGTTTCTTGATAAGTTTTGTCGTATGGTACTTTTATATTCATATAAACTCCTTTCGCCTTCATT
>JALEUV010000091.1 GCA_022780515.1 Anaerococcus sp.
GAAGCCAACAAGCTTACAACGATGTCGGATCGGTCTTAGAAAGCATACTTTCCAACAAAGATAGCGATGTTGAAGCCGAAATGGAAGCTTTCGCTTCACAATTCCAATCAGATTTCGCTCAAGAATAATATAAAATAAGGGCTGCCTTAGGGTGGCTCTTAATTAGGGATATATTTACTTAAAATTTAATCGGCATGAAGGCATTTTGACCTGAACCCCAAAATCCAGAATACGGATGGAGGGGTTTTTGCATGCCAAAATACACAAAAAAATTTAAAATAAATGAAGATTAAGCTGTAAAATATGGTATAATATTATAGAAAAACTGTATAAAGTAGAAGATTAATTTGAGGTGGATTATGGGATTTTCCTATGATAAATTATGGAAAAAATTAATAGATGAAAAGATGAATAAACTAGACTTACAAAAAGCTATAAACACAACTCCTCATACTATAGCTAAAATGGGACGAGATGAGAATGTTAGTATGGAAATACTTGGCAGAATTTGTAGGTATTTTAAATGTGATATATCTGATGTATTGGAGTATAGGATGGAGGAAGGAAAATGAGTAATCTATCTAAACAAAAAAGGGGCGAAATGCTTGAATACCTAAATCATCTAAAAGAAATTCACACAGATGATGAAAGTAGGATTGCACTTAGCAAGATTGAAACAGCATTGACTGAGAAAAAATATGGATTAGTTTGGGAAGAACATGAAGAAGAAGTAGACGAACAACTCGTTCATAACATACCAGTGTTTAGAGAAGTTGAAGACAAAAAGATAGTATCCGATGAAAATGCAGATTTCAACTTTCTTTTAGAGGGGGATAACCTCCATTCCCTTAAATTATTAGAAAAGACTCATAAAGGCAAAATTGATGTAATCTATATTGATCCACCTTACAACACTGGAAATAAAGATTTTATTTATAACGATAGGTATGTTGGTAATGATGATGGATATAAGCATTCTAAGTGGCTTTCCTTTATGAGTGAAAGACTTGTTATTGCTAAAGAGTTGTTATCCGATGAAGGTGTTATTTTTATTTCTATTGATGATAATGAACAAGCTCAGTTGAAACTTTTATGTGATAGTATATTTGGAGAAAAAAATTTAATATCTATTATCCCTCGAATAACATCACCTCAACGATTTGCTCAAGAAAAAAATATAAATATTTCTAATGATTTCATTATAGCTTATTCCAATACTAATAGATTAAACTTAAAGAAAATTATTCAAGATTCAGATTCTGAAAACTTAAAGCAAGATAAAATTGGATATTACTATGAAGGTGACACTAAAGCTTTAATCGCTCCAATTTCTCAAGGATATTCAAGAAATTGTGACTATGATGTTGAATTTAATGGTAAGATATATAGCCCCGTTAATTCTAAAGGAGTGAGAAATAGATGGTTCTGGACAGAAGAAAGGATGAAAACGGCAATTAAACTAGGAATTATAAGAGAAACAAAGAACTCTATAAGGATGCAAATATACCAGGATAAAGCATATGATGTAAAGACTAATTCTATGGTTGATAAAGAAATTGGAGTTAGATTTACTACATTAGATTTAATTGATAATATATATTCAAACCCCAATGGTGTCTCTGATTATGAAAAGTTTAATATATCGAAAAAATTCTCAAACCCTAAACCGGTTAGTTTAATAAAAACTATCATAAGCCTACATCCAAATAATAATGCAATAATCTTAGATTTTTTTGCTGGCAGTGGTACCACAGGACAAGCTGTTATGGAATTAAATAAAGAAGATGGTGGCAATCGTAAATTTATACTTTGTACTAATAATGAAAATAATATTTGTGAGGATATTACTTATGAAAGATTAAGTAAAGTTATAAAAGGCTATGAATTTTCAGGTAAAATCAAAAATGAATTAAAAAGCTATAATCTAAATATTTCAAATCTAAAAAAAATAGACGCTATATTTCAAGAGTTTGATGAGATAAAATCTGAAAAAAAGGAAGATTATGATAAATTTTCTAATCAATCAAAGGGTGGAGTATTAAAGTTAATTGGAGAAAAAGAAGTATTAGATAAAGTTGCAGGTAATCCACATAATCTTAAATACTATAAAACAGAATTTATACCAAAACTTTCAGAAGATGAGGAAATTTTATCTTCCAAACTTCTTGATTATATCAAAGAAATGGTGGAGCTTGAAAATATGTGTGAGATTGACGGGGATAGTAGAAGAATTATTTTATCTGATGAAGATCTAAATATAGCACTTTCTGAAGTGGAAGAAGGTGGTGTTTTATACATTCCATCATTCATATTGCTTAACAATGAAATCAAGGATAGTATCGAGGAAAGGAAACTTGAAGTTGTTACTATTCCAGATTATTATTTCACAGAAGAATTAAGAGAGGTGAACGAATTATGATGTTAGATTTATTTGATTTTCAAACAGATGCCAAAAACTATCTTTTGGATAAAACGACAGATCCAAATGCAAAAAGAAAAATCATTGTAAAAAGTCCGACCGGGTCTGGCAAAACAATAATTCTACTCTCTTATATCTATGACTATCTTCTATGGCAGGACCCTAAAAAGGTATTTATCTGGCTTACTCCAGGAAAGGGAGATTTAGAGGAACAATCAAAAGAAAAAATGGATGAATATATTCCTCATGCAAAATCTGCTAATATACACGATGCTCTTCTACAAGGTTTCAAGGGTGGCTATACCTATTTCATAAACTGGGAAATGATAACCAATAAAAAGAATAATGCACTTAAAGATAGTGAAAAGAAAAATCTTTTTGAAAGAATTGCAGAAGCACATAGGGAGCAACTTTCTTTCATTACAATTATTGACGAGGAGCATTTGAATAACACCTCTAAGGCAGATGATATACTTTATGCCCTTAATTCTGATAGAGAAATACGAGTATCAGCAACAACTGTCAAAAACCCAATGGCAGAATTTTATGAAATACCCGAGGAAGAGGTAATAAATTCTGGTCTTATTACAAAGGCACTCTATATAAACCCTGGTATTGAAGCAGACGAGATGGACGACCTTGAAAGTGAAACTATTTATCTAATACAAAAAGCAGATGAAAAGAGAAAAGAAATCAAAGCCGAGTATGAGAAAATAGGAGAAAAAATCAATCCTCTAGTTATAATACAATTTCCAGATATGAGTGAGTCCTTAGTTACTTTTGTGGAAGAACACCTAACAAATATGGGTTACACTTATAAAAATAAAATGCTTGCTAAATGGTTAAGTGATGAGAAAATAAATACACTTGATGTTACAGACGATGACTCTAAATCAAACTTTTTAATTATGAAACAAGCTATATCAACTGGTTGGGATTGTCCGAGAGCAAAGATACTTGTAAAACTTCGTGAAAATATGACGGAAACCTTTGAAACACAAACAATAGGACGCATAAGGAGAATGCCAAGGGCAAGGCACTATGAAAATGACCTATTAGATTTTTGCTTCCTCTATACATTCGATGAAAAGTATAAAGAATCTGTTATACAAGGTGGAAATGCCTATGAAGTTAAGAGGTTATTTTTAAAAGACAAGTGTAAAGATTTTGAACTTATTAAAGAATTTAGAAATAAAGACTATCAGTTTGTAGATGAAGTATTAGTTCGAGATAGAGCTTATGACTATTTCAAAGACAAATATAAACTAACCAACATTAAAAAGGACAATGAAAAATTATTAGAGTCTTATGGTTTTGTAATGGGAACAAAAGTTATATCTACTTTTAGAACTGGTAAGTTTATAAAACTCAAAGATATAGTCGATGAAAAACAAGGTGAAAATAGGGAAATAGCCTATGAAGTATCAACTCACGATCATGGAATTGACTGTTTGCACGCAGTTGATATGATAAAAAAGGTTACGGGTGTGCCATCTAACAAAATGAGAGCAATTCTTCAACATCTTTTCCATAAAAATATACCATCAAGCAAGAAGTTGTTAAATCTTTCAAATCGTGAATGGTATGCTTTTATGATTAATAATGCCTATAAACTTAGAGATGACTTTTTAGATTTAGCTACAATTTCTAATGCAAGACAAATGCAAATCTTGGATAAGAAAACTGAAAAATGGAAATTACCTTTAGAAGATTTTTATAAATATCTTCCGTATGAAACAGAAGTAGTCGAGTATAAGAAAAATGCTTATAAAGAATACAACACATCTATGACAACATCTCAGTTTAGATCGACTTCTGAACAACTCTTAGAAAACTATCTTGAAAGTAGAGATGATGTAGATTGGTACTATAAAAACGGAGATACAGGCAGGCAATATCTATCAGTTATTTACGGTAACAATCTAAGCAAAGAATATCTTTTTTATCCAGACTATATAATTAAAAAGAAAAATGGAGAAGTATGGATAATTGAAACTAAAGGTGGAGAGTCAAAAGGAAAAAGTAAAAATATTGATAAGCAAATCGAAAATAAATTCTATGCTTTTAAGGATTATGCAGATAGGCGTAAAATAAATTGGGGGTTTGTAAGAGATAAAGATACAAGGCTTTATATTAATAACACAGACTATACAGAAGAAATGAATAATGAAAATTGGAAAAGACTAGAAGATTTATTTTAATGTAGGAATTTATTAATATATCTAATGCGAGGAGTCTATATGAAAATTAAAATTCTCGAAGATGAAGTAAGACAAACTTTTATGAGTGTTACTTGGTCTCATAAAATACAAGAAAAACAAGCTGAAATATATTATAAGAAATATAAAAAATGGGAAACTGTTAGAATAGTGTGTTCTGCTTTAACTACAGTCGGATTATTTACGCTTATTTTTCAGATCAAACAATTGTGAAAATTATTTCTACGATTTTATCATTAATAATTACAATTATAAGCACGATGTTTAAATCGTTTAATTTACAACAATTGTCTGATAAACATAAGTCAACGGCAAATGAACTACTCGTTATGCGAGATAAGTTTAGAACTTTATTGGTAGAGATAAATTTAGATATAGAAGATAATTCTAGATTATTGAGCAATTATAAAGCACTTCAAATTGAACTTCACAATATATATAACGAAGCACCTAGTACCACTGAAGAAGCTGTAGATAAAGCTAGAATAGCCTTAGAGATAAAAGAAGATAATAAATTTTCCAATGAAGAAATTGATAGGAATCTTCCTGAAAATCTTAGATATGGAGGTTAAATGTATGCCAAATTATGTTAAAAAACACTATGATATTATTTCAAAAGATTCTAGATCTAAAATATCAATAAGGTATAAAAAAATAACAAAATCGATAAATAGTGAATTTTGGAATTCAACTAGTGAAACTAATAATAGTTTTTATGTGGGTTCTTATGGGAGAAATACTGCTATTAGTACCAGTGACATTGATATATTAGTTTTATTACCTAGCTCAGAATTTGATAGATTTAATAATCTTAGTGGAAATTCACAATCTAGATTATTACAAGCTGTAAAAGATACTATTAAATTAAGTTATCCTAATAGTGATGTAAAAGCAGATGGTCAAGTTATAAAGATTAATTATAGCGATGGCATTAAATTTGAAATACTACCAGCTTTTAAAAATTATTTTGGAAGTTATATTTATCCAGATAGTAATTTAGGTGGTAACTGGAAGTCTACAAATCCAAAAGCAGAACAAGAAGCTATGAAACAAAAAAATAAAGAAAGTAATGGATTATTAGTAGCTACTTGTAGACACTTAAGATATATCAGAGACAATTTTTATAAAAGCTATCACTTATCTGGAATTGTTATAGATAGCTTTATATATAATGCAATAGGAAACTGGGAATATGTTCAAGAAGGAACATCATCTGCTAGTCCTGGCGATTATGAAGGTAGATTATTAGATTATTTTAATGAGAAAAGTATATTGTGGTCAAATTTTCCATTAAGAGCACCTGGAAGTGAAGATGAGGTATCAACAGATGATAGCATTAAATGTTTGGAAAAAGTTTTAAAATATATGGTTGAATAAGTATCTTTGCTAGAAAGTCATATTTAACTTTTTATAAAGTAAAAAGGCTGTGAGCATTCAAACTCATAGCCTTTTCTATTGCCACCTAAAGGCTCTTTAAATCAGTTTTTCTAAAATCCCTAATTCAATGAGCCTTTAGGGTGGCTCTTTTTTATTGAAAAATAATAAATATTATTTTAATTTCTCCATCGGATTAAATAAAATTATTGTTCGGTAATTTATTTTAAGATTCATTTGTAAGTTTGAAATTAAAGGATCTAGTTAAGTATTAATAGTAAAAAGTGTCAAAATTTCATCTAAATATATTAATAAAATCCGCTATAAAATTAAAAGATTATCAAACATAATATTGACAAATAAGCGTAAATGGTATAATGTAATATGAATGGATTGTTAATCCATAAAATTTTTGGCACTTACATAAAAGGGGAGGAGAAATAGTATGAAGTATGAAAAGCTTTTCGAGGAAGGCCGAATAGGAAATGTAAAATTAAAAAACAGAATTGTTATGCCGCCGATGGGAACTTCTTTAGCCGGTATGGACGGGGAGGCTACAGAAGATATTATCCGTTATTATGAACAAAGAGCTAAGA
>JALEUV010000095.1 GCA_022780515.1 Anaerococcus sp.
ATCATGGGTAATTATTAGAACAATCTTATCCTTGGCTAGATTTCTTATTATATCCTTCATTATTTCTTTGTTAACAGGATCTACTCCTTCAAAGGGCTCATCGAATAAGTAAATGGAGGCCTTTGCATTTATAGTTCTTAAGAATAGAAATAATCTTTTTTCTCCACCTGAGAAACTATCAGCTGTATCTTCCCTTTTTCTAAATTTTTCTATTAAATCAAGTGAATTCTTGTTTAATTTATTTTTATTAAAAAGGCTTATGTTATCAAGTAAATTGCTCGCAAATAGCGTATCATTTTGGTTCATGTAAGAAAGATTTGGATAAGTTTTACTTAAATTTAATTGAACTTTTCCTGAAAAATCATTATATAAGCCTGCTATTATGTTAAATAAGGTAGTCTTGCCATTTCCATTTTGTCCACATATCCTATATAAACCAGGGCTATCTATATTTAAATTTAGCTTATCAATTACCTGATTTTTACCATAAGAGTAAGATAAGTTTGATGTTTTAATCATAGGAGATCCATAAGAAAGATCTCTCATATCATTTTTATTAATCTTAGAATTTACAATTGGTTCTATTCTATCAACTACAGGTTCTAAATTATTTTTCATAGCCTTAAAGTAAAAAAGTTCTGATATTGGTAGATACACAGCATCTAAAAAACCAAAAATAGCAACCATAGTTCCTATGGTCATATTACCTGATATGATTCTTACAATAGATAAGCCCAAGATTGCTACTGGCATAAAGCTTGTTAGGAAGTTTCTTATAAAATAAAAGATGGCTGTCCATTTTTGAAGTCCCTTTTCTTTAAGATAAAGCTCACTTGTACTTTTTTCTACTTCCTGATCTATTATATTTTCTAGCTTGTATGATTTTATTGTCATCAGATTATTTAAAATATCTATAAAAGAATTATTTAATTTATCTTTTTGTATGTAGCCTTCATCTACGAAATTTTTCATAGGCTCTAAGGTAAACTTAGTAAGTAGATAATAAAGGGGAACTGATAATAAGACTACAAGAGCTATTAATCTATCCAAGGTAAATAAAAGAAAATAAGTGATGAAAAATCTAAGTGTATTGGCTACTAACATAAAATCATATAAAGAGACGTATTGGCCAATTTGGCTTACATCTTGGTTAATTAGAGTAGATAGCTTGCCAGAGGAAATATCTTTGGACTTAGAGAAAGGCCAAGATAAAATCTCTTTCATAAGGTCATATCTTATCCCACGTTCTATCTTTTTTTGAAAGATTTTTAAATAATAATCATAGACTAATAGAGTGCCTAGAGTAACAAAGATTTGTAAAATGACAAGTAAAATAAAATTTTTTAAAGCTAGGTTAATATCTTTTGCTACAACAGCATCTATTACAAATTTGAAATTATAATTATATAGGAGTGCTAGGATATTACAAAGGCTTACTCCAATTACTAGCCAGGCAGATGTTTTTCTATGATTTTTAATTGTGTGTTTTATGTATTGCATAAAATTTTACCTCATATATAATTTATAAAATTATCTCTTATCTTATTTATTTCACCAGTTACTACTTTTTCTAGTATTTTCTCTAGTGCATAGTCAAATCTTTTTTCTCTTTCGCACACATTTTTTAAAAAAGGGAAATCTTCTTTTGCTAGAAATGTATCTACAACACATAGCTCACATAGATATTTGGCCCAACAGCTACTACATTTAGTAAAGTTATTTTTATTATTAACTAATTGTAATATTTCATTTTTTGAATAAATATCATTTAATGAAAATCTGGAATCAGACCATAATTTAAAACAATTATAAGGAGTACCATCATAATTATAGTGCATAGATACATTGTTTTGCAAATCATCACAAAAACAATTTGATCTAGATGATAAAATAGTACTATAAGGATAAATATTTGTCAATAATTATTTT
Organism: Anaerococcus sp.; assembly: GCA_022780515.1. Taxonomy (GTDB): domain Bacteria; phylum Bacillota; class Clostridia; order Tissierellales; family Peptoniphilaceae; genus Anaerococcus. The sequence continues at coordinate 1,930 of JALEUV010000095.1, forward strand.
TAAATATTAATAATTATCTGATAATATTTTGAATAAATTTAAATAGAAAAGTCGCCAAGCAATCTATTTGTATTGAATAAATTGTTATTTTATATGAACTTAAGAAACACGAGTTAGTAAAAAAGGGGTGTTGTAGAATGAATAAATCGTCCCGATAACGTTAGAAGAACATATTCGACAATTTGGATTCTATGAGCCGGCAGGCTAGTCTCAAAGAGCCGACAGGCTAGTCTCAAATTGTCTAAGACAACCTTCTGACGATGGGACGATGATTAGTCATATTTTTGCAACAGCCCCGATGTAGGAAAGAATAATTGATGACCAATAATTAATTGCTTGTATTTTAATTGTATAGGATTTATATAAATTAAATATACTAACAATTATTATTCTAGAGGATTTGCGTATCCTTCAAGTTTTGATGTACAATGTGGACATCTAACAGCGTCTACTGGGATTTCACTATGGCAGTATGGGCAGGTCTTAGTAGTTGGAGCCTCTTCAACTTCATCCTTGTCCCTTCTCATAGCGTTGATTGCCTTTACAACAAAAAACATAAATAAGGATATAATCAAGAAGGATATAATAGCATTTATAACAAGACCAATTTTTAAGGTTGACCCTCCTATTGTAAGAACTATATCCTCATAGTTAACTCCAGCTGTAAGGCCTGATATAATAGGCATTAGGATGTTATCAACTACTGCATTTACTATAGCTGTAAAGGCAGAACCCATTACTAGACCAATTGCCATGTCTACTACATTGCCACGTGCAATAAACTCTTTAAATTCTTTAAACATAAGTCCTCCTAATATATTATTTTTACTTTATAAGTATACCCCTTATTTTAAATTTGACTTTAAATGTATTATTTAATATGATTTTATAAAGGGGTATTATGAAGAATTTACAGGTAGACGAAGAATTTTTTAATAGACTTAAAAATTATGCTATCTTCATACCAATTATAAGGGTAGATGGTGTAGATCAAATTTTATTTGAGGTTAGAAGTAAGGATATTTCTCAAGGGGGAGAAGTTTCTTTTCCTGGAGGAAGTGTGGAGGAAGGTGAAGATTTTAAGGAGGCTGCCATAAGGGAGACTATGGAAGAGCTTAACCTAGCAAGGGAAGATATAGAATATCTGGGTTATTCCTCTATGATTTTGACTTCTTCATATAGGCATATCAAGGCCTTTTATGGTAGAATAAATAGAAATATAGAAGATATTGATTTTAATGAAGAAGTGGAGAGGCTTTTTACTCTGGATATAGATTTTCTAAAGAAAAACCCACCAATTAGGTATAGGGCTCCCTACAAGATGGACTTTCCTAAAGATTTTCCTTTCGATAAGATACCTAATGGTAGAGGCTATAAGTTTATAACAGGGTATAATGATATGTATTTTTATGATACAGACCCGGTTATATGGGGACTTACTGCAAAACTTTTGAAGAATTTTATAGAAAGCTGGCACAAAGATGAACAATGATATTAAAAATCGTTTTATTGAATATGGCAAGGATAATGACAAGGTAGTTTCTATCTTTTATCTAAAATCCAATACTGATGAGGACTTTGTGGACCTCTATACAGTGGTAGATGAGGTTATTGTTGGAAAGCTTGAAGAAGAATTGAAGTCCTTGTTTAATGATGTATTTTTGATAAACAGGGTCAAGTCCTCCTTTGCCCTTGATAAGGATAGGCAAAATTATACTATCTTAGAGGCCTTTACAGAAAGAGGGGTCAAGATATCAGAAAGCATTATTGCCCATGATTTTTTGGAAGATTTTATTAGGCAAATCCCTAAGGATATAGAATTTATTTACAATAGGTCTGACCTAGGTCAAATAAATCCTAACAAGAATTTTAAGTATGACCTCCCTAAGGAGTATGAGTTCAAGGCTACTGTGGATAGTTTTTTTGCTAGAGCCTACGAAGTTAGTCTCTACCTTGGTCAAAACGATGTGATAGCCTCATCTCTTGTTATGGATAAGGTAAGAAGTGAGCTTTCTAAGATGCTTAATTTCTATGTGATTAACAAGTTCTTTGGTCTAAGGGATATGGGCCTTGATGGAAAAAACTTTGATCAAACCCTAAGTAAAGAAATCAAAGAAGATTTTGAGCTAACCTTTGCAACCAATGATCCCCTAGATATATATAATTGTCTCTTTAAGGCCTGTGGCCTCTTTAGGAAAGTGGGTATGGAAGAAGCAGACAAGCTTGGTTACGAATATAACAAAGAAGCCGATGTCAAAACTCTAAAGTTACTTAGAAAAAATTATAAGAAGCTAGAAGCTTTGTTGAGGTAGATTTATGAAAAGAGTTAAGGTAATTGGATCAATAATTTTAAGTATAATCTTACTTTTCCCTATAAATCTAGCCTATGCCCAGGTCGAAGGCAGGGTTGTTGGTCTTGATGAGAATGTAGAAGCCTACCTTATAGGCAATGAAGAAACTGGGGAGATATACTACGAAAAAAACGCCGATGATAGTAGGGCCATAGCATCATTGACTAAGCTAATGACCTATCTTTTGACCCAAGAGGCCATAGATAAGGGCGATATTACCCTAGATACGAAATATAAGGCAGATGAAGAAGCTGAGAAATTAACCTCCTGGGAATATAGTGCCTTGGGTCTTAAAGAAGGGGAAGAATACACAGTAGAAGAGCTTATCCAAGGTCTCCTTGTAGTAAGTGGCAATGACTGCGCCTATCTTTTGGCAAAGTCCCTAGCAGGGAGCGAAGATAAATTTGCTCAAAAGATGAATGATAAGGCAAAGGAACTGGGTCTTGTTAGCCAACGCTACTACAATGCATCAGGGATAGAAACAGAAGATGGCAAGGAAAATACTTCATCAGCCAGGGACCTCTTTAAACTTGCCCAATATATAAGAAAAACCTATCCAGATATAACTAAGTACACTACTATGGACGAGGTAAGCCTACCAGATAAGGGCATAAGCGAGCCATCAACCATTCCCCTTAGGGATGATATAGGTGGAGTTGATGGACTAAAGACAGGAACAACAGACAAGGCTGGCTATTGCCTAATAACTACAGTTGATATGGCAGGAGTCAATCCATCTGATAACTTTAGGTGTATAGGGATAGTTATGGGAGCAGACCAAAAGGATACTAGGGATTCTGTAATGAGCGATCTAATTTATTATATAAGCCGCTACTATTCCTACAAGGACGTCCTAAGCACCAATGAGAGTGTCAAGAGCCTAGATTTGATATCAGCCAAGCAAGGTTATGTCGACCTCTATCCTGACAAAAATATAACTATAGTATCAAAGGATGACAAGATTGTATCTAAGAAGGTATCTGTAAATGAAAATATACAAGCCCCTATCAAAAAGGGAGATGTCCTTGGAAAAGTTTATGTTACCTATGATGACGAAAGCTATGAGGTCAATTTGGTTGCCCAAAATGATGTGGCTCAGGCCTCTACCTTCGGGAAAATATTTAG
>JALEUV010000033.1 GCA_022780515.1 Anaerococcus sp.
ACCATCAAAGAAGACGTAGAAACAACAGGCTCAACAGGAGAAACCCTAGTAAAGGGAGAAATAAAAGAACTCCAAGCTGACGGAATAAGCGTCCTAGAAGGTGGAGAAATCGAAAAACTAGTAGTAGAAGGTAACCTAACCAGCAAGGGGGAAGAAGTAGTAGCCTACCATGTAAATGGTGGAAAGGTAAAATCCTTTGAACTAAAAGGCAAAATTTCTGTAGAAAATGAAAACTCTAAAGAAGTCCTAATAGAAAATAACGGCGAAAGCGACCTATCAGACCTAAGAGAATATTAATAGATTAAAGAATAAGACAAGAATCCAGTCGAATAAGAGGGGCTGGATTCTTTTTATTTGCTATTAATTTAGATTTAGTTATTTAAGTGGAGGTCACTTTTGCTAAGGCTTAGCTATTAATTATCATATTCCCTAGAATATTATTGAACCTTGGAAAAGGGAAGTTCCTAGCTTTATCAAGGGTAGTTTTTTGGGGACTAGCCTACCAACAATCCTATCTATTAATAAGAAATATTGAGTTATCGTAGCTAATAAGTTTAAATGGCTATCCCGATTACTGCTGATATAATTCCATTTGACAGAAATCGTTTTTTGGTCTATAATTTATATATAAGTTAATAAAACACAATTCTTCGGGGCGGAGCGCAACTCTCCACCGGCGGTTATAGTCCGCGAGCTTAGGCTGAATCAGTGAAATTCTGATACCGACAGTATAGTCTGGATGAAAGAGGAAATTTATAAAATTTTGAGTCCCCCTTGTGGGGATTTTTCTTTTGCCTAGGAATTGTGGATGGAGGCAAAATGAATGATAGAGATTATATGAAGAGGGCCATGGACCTTGCCAAGAAGGGCAGGGGCAGGGTATCTCCCAATCCTTTAGTAGGAGCTCTCCTTGTCAAGGATGGCAAGATAATAGGAGAGGGCTACCACAGGGCCTATGGAAAATACCATGCTGAAAGGGATGCCATAAGTAGGGCCACAGAGGATGTGGCAGGGGCTACACTTTATTGCAACTTGGAGCCTTGCTCCCACTATGGTAAGCAGCCACCTTGTGCAGACCTTCTTATAGAAAAGAAGATAAAGAGGGTGGTTATTTCTAATCTTGATCCCAATCCCAAGGTTTCATCTATTGATAAGCTAAGGGAAGCTGGCATAGAGGTTGATGTGGGTCTTTTGGCTGATAAGGGCAAGAGGCTTAATGAAGTCTTTTTCTTCAATATGGAACACAAGAGGCCCCTGGTTGCCTTGAAGTATGCCATGACTCTGGATGGGAAGATTGCAAGTGGTAAGTATGATTCCAAATGGATATCCAATGATAAGTCGAGAAAATTTGTCCATAAGCTAAGGCACCGTTATGATGCCATCCTTGTGGGGAAGAATACTGCCATGACTGACAATCCAAGGCTTACAGCGAGAATCAAGGGGGGAGTTGACCCTATAAGGATTATAGTGGATACCAACCTTGATATAGATCCTAAACTTGAGATTTTTAAGGAAAATACTGATGGCAAGACCTACCTTGCAACGACAAGTAGTAAGGAGCGAAGGGAGGTCAATGCCGGCATAATTAGGTGTAAAGACAAGGATGGCAGGGTTGACCTAGAAGACCTACTCGATAGGCTCTATGATATGAATATCAGCTCAGTCCTAGTAGAGGGTGGCAGCCTAATCAATAATGCCTTCCTAGAAGCTGGCCTTGTGGATAAGATTTATGAATTTATCTCCCCTAAGGTTATTTCAGGGAAGGATTCAAGGTCGCCCTTTATAGGAAGGGGAGTCGATGAGATTAAGGATGCTTACAAGTTTGAGATCAAAAAGGTCAAGACCTTTGGTGAAGATATAATGATTGAGGCGAACAATGTTTACAGGAATAGCTAAGGAAGTCGGAGAAATTAAGGAGATAAGGCAAAAGGGTGATGGGATTACCCTGACTGTAAAGGCCAATGAAGTCCTAAGGGATTTAAATATTGGAGATTCTATAATGACTGACGGGGTTTGCCTTACTGTGGTAAGCTTTTCTGATGAATACTTTAGGGCTGATATGATGAGGGAGAGCATCTCTTCTACCAAGTTTGATCAAGTCAAGAAGGGAGCTGTGGTCAACCTAGAGAGGGCTCTCAGGTTTTCTGATAGACTAGATGGCCACTTGGTCCAAGGCCATGTCGATGGCTTGGGAAGAATTATCGCTATAAATAAGAATGTCTTTAGGATATCGGCTAGCGAAGATATCTTGAAATATGTAGTAAGGAAGGGCTCTGTTTGCCTGGATGGGATATCCCTTACAGTTTCCTTTGAGAATTCCTCATATTTTGAAGTATCCCTAATTCCTGAAACCCTAGCCAATACCAATTTTAAGTATAAGAAGGTAAATGAGCTGGTTAATATAGAGACAGATATTATAATGAGAGCCTTAGAGAAGCTAAGCAAGAGAGAAGAAAGGATGGACAAGAACTTTTTGTTATCAAGGGGTTTTTAATTAATTATGAATGAAGATAGATTTATGGAAGAAATATTTGAAGATTTGAGAAATGGAAAGATCATCCTAGTTACAGATGACGAAAATAGGGAAAATGAAGTAGACATGATCTGCTCAGGAGAAAAGGTGAGTGGAGAAAGTATAAATATCATGGCGACCTATGCCAAGGGCCTTATCTGTACCCCAATAGGTAGGGAGATAGCAGAGAAACTAGACCTTCCACCTATGGTAGCAAATAACACCGACAACCACTCAACAGCCTTTACAGTAACAGTTGACCATGTCAACACAACTACTGGTATATCAGCCTTCGAGAGGGCAGAGACAATAAGAGCCTTGGCAAGTGATAGCGAAGTAGCTGAGAACTTTAGGAGGCCTGGCCATGTCTTCCCACTAGTAGCAAGGGATGGGGGAGTTTTTACTAGACAAGGCCACACCGAGGCAACAGTTGACCTAATGAGACTTGCAGGGCTTAAACCTGTGGGCATATGCTGTGAAGTGATGGCTGAAGATGGCCACATGATGAGGGGAGATAAGATCGAAGAGCTAGCCAAAAAACTAGACCTTAAGCTAACCAGTGTAGAAGCCATCAAGGAATATAGGAAAAACCACGAGAAGCTAATAGAAAAAACTGCAACAGTCAAGCTCCCTACTGATTACGGTCAATTCAAGGCAATAGGCTTCTATGATAAGAAAAACAAGGAAGAACACCTTGCTGTAGTAAAGGGAGATATAGAAGGCGAAGATGTCCTTACTAGGATTCACTCAGAATGCCTCACTGGAGATGTCTTTGGATCTAGGAGGTGCGATTGTGGTAGCCAACTCCACAAGGCCCTCAAAGAAATTGACAAAGAGGGTAGGGGAGTCCTCCTATACATGAGACAAGAAGGCAGGGGCATAGGGCTATTTAACAAGATTAAGGCCTACTCCCTTCAAGAAGAAGGCTACGACACAGTAGATGCCAATGTCAAACTAGGCTTTGACCCAGACCTTAGAGACTATGACGTAGCAGTTGCCATCCT
>JALEUV010000037.1 GCA_022780515.1 Anaerococcus sp.
ACTCTAAGAGTTATGCTACCTATTTTTGTTGTATAGGCACGATCATAGTATCCATTACGGTAAGTTTTTCTATCTGGGTCTCTCTGATAGGCTTTATTTTCTAAGTATTCGTCTCTTTCTTTTCCATTAATTGATTGAACAATTTAGTTAGTATATCTCTAGCTATTTTATTATCTACAGATTCATTAATTAAACTTTGTATTTCTTCTTGGTTAGTATTTCTTCTTGGTTAATTGTAAAGTGTAATTGGGTCATTTGATTCCTCCTGGTTTGTTTTTATGCTTAAAACATTGTACTAGTTAAGGGGTCAAATGACCTTTTTCTTTTTACACAATTATACGGACACTATCGCTCTATATATAACTCCAATTAAATTCCATAATATAAAATCAAAATCTAAACTTATAATAAATTATATTATTTTAATAGGCTGCCCTAAGGCAGCCTAGTTTAACATTTAATTATTTAGCAAACTCTATCGCTTTTGACTCTCTTAAAACGTTGACTTTTATTTCTCCTGGGTATTCTAATTCACTTTCAATCTTTTGTGCAATTTCTCTAGCAATTACAACCATCTCATCATCTGAAATCCTATCAGGCTTAACCATAATTCTAAGTTCTCTACCTGCTTGGAGGGCAAATGATTTTTCGATGCCATCAAATGAATTTGCAATTCCCTCAAGATTTTCAAGTCTCTTAACGTATTTTTCCAAGCTTTCTCTTCTTGCGCCTGGTCTAGCTGCAGATATCGCATCAGCTGTTTGAACTAAGATAGATTCTACACAATTTGGCTCTACGTCACCATGGTGTGATTCGATTGCGTTAATTACGTATTTATTCTCACCATACTTAGTGGCAGCTTCTACACCTAAACTTACGTGGGTGCCTTCTTGTTCCCTATCTATTGCCTTACCTATATCATGAAGAAGTCCTCCACGTCTTGCTATCTGAGCATTAGCTCCGATTTCTTCGGCAAGCATACCTGATAGGTTGGCAACTTCAACAGAATGCTTTAGGATATTTTGACCGTATGATGTTCTAAATTTCATCTTACCAACTAATTTAACAAGTTGAGGATGTAAATTAATAACTCCGGCCTTTTCTACAGCTTCTTGTCCATCTTCTATAATTCTTTGTTCAACTTCATCTTCAGCTTTGGTAATCATCTCTTCAATCCTTGATGGATTAATTCTACCATCTTGGATCAAGCTTTCTAATGCAACCTTGGCTACTTCACGTCTAACTGGGTCAAAGGATGAAATAACTACTGCTTCTGGTGTATCGTCTATGATTAGGTCTACTCCTGAAGCTTGCTCAAAAGCTCTGATATTTCTTCCTTCACGTCCTATAATTCTACCCTTCATTTCATCATTAGGTAGAGAAATAACTGAAACAGTATTCTCAGCAACTGCATCTGCAGCGTACCTTTGAATAGTTGTTGCAAGAATATCTCTGGCAATTTTCTTGCTTTCAGATTTTACTTTTTCTTCAGCTTCCTTTATAAGTCTAGCTGATTCGTGAATCGTATCATTTTTTACATTTTTAAGAATTATTTCTTTAGCTTCTTGGTTGGTGAGTCCAGCGATGTTTTGTAGCTCCAATTGTTGTTCTTCTATAATCTTGTCAATTCTGTCTTCTTTTTGTTTTAACTTTTTCTGATCACTAGAGATTTGGTCAGATTTTTTGTCAATTAACAAAGATCTATTGTCTAGACTTTCTTCTTTTTTTAGAAGGTGGCTTTCTCTTATATTAAGTTCTGAACGAATTTGTTGAAATTGTTTTTCGTTTTCACTTTTTAATTTAGAGATTTCAGCCTTAGCTTCAAGAAGGGTTTCATTCCTCAAGGAATCAGCTTCTTTATTAGCATCTTCTAATATCTTCCTACTGAGTTCTTCAGCAGAACTTATCTTGGATTCCCCTATATTTTTTCTATATAGGTAACCTAGATAAAAGGCTAGCAATACGAAGGCGACAGTTATTAGAATGACAATTGGGTTAATACCATTAAACATCTATTCACCTCCTAGTGGAATTATATTCCTCTTATATTATACCACAAAATTAGATTAATATAAACGTAAAAAAATATATCAAATGTTACAATGAGGATAGGATTAAAACAAAATTAAACGGAATGTTTCCTGGTATGAACAGATTACATTCCGCTTAAAAAGTTATTAAATTATTCCGTGTTTACGGGTTCAGGTCAATATAGGGATCGATCAGAATTATTCTTCATAACCATTTGGGTTATTCTTTTGCCATCTCCAAGAATCTTCTAGCATTTCTTCAAGACCATTAGCACAGGTCCATCCTAGAACTTTTTCTGCCTTACTTGCATCTGCGTAGGTTTCGTCTATATCTCCCTCACGTCTTCCTTCAATCTTGTATTCGATTTTTACTCCGTTTACTTTCTCGAAGGTTTTAACAATATCAAGGACAGAATATCCATGTCCTGTTGCAAGGTTAAATACTTCTACACCTGTTAGCTTATCTAGATTATCTATTGCCTTAACATGTCCCTTAGCAAGGTCAACTACGTGGATATAGTCCCTTACTCCTGTACCATCGTGGGTATCGTAGTCATCTCCATATACATGGAGGTAAGGAAGTTTACCTATTGCTACTTGTGTTACATAAGGCAAGAGGTTGTTTGGCATTCCCTTAGGGTCTTCACCTATTCTACCACTCTTATGGGCTCCTATTGGGTTAAAGTACCTTAGCAAAATTACCTTCCAATTTGGATCAGCTGTATGGAGGTCTGTCATAATTTGCTCCATCATAGACTTGGTCCATCCATAAGGATTAGTTGGCTCTCCCTTAGGAAAATCTTCTGTGATAGGTACAGTTTCTGGATCTCCATATACTGTTGCAGATGATGAGAATATTATATTTTTTACACCGACTTCTTCCATAGCACTCAATAGGGAAAGTGTTCCTGTAATATTGTTATGGTAGTAAAGTAGTGGTTTTTTAACTGATTCACCAACTGCCTTTAGGGCAGCACAGTGAATAACAGCTTCAATTTTTTCCTTTTCTAGGACTTCTTTGACATAGTTAGTATCAAGGATATCGCCCTTATAGAAACTTATTGAAAGTCCAGTAAGTTCTTCGACTCTTTTTAGTGATTCTTCTGATGAATTACTTAAGTTATCATAAACTATAACATTATAACCTGAGTCTAATAGTTCTAAAGCTACATGGCTTCCAATAAATCCAGCGCCTCCTGTTATTAAAATATTTTTCATTTAAGACCTCTTCTAGTTTGTCTTTTCATTCAAGATATTTACTTCACTTTCTATATCGAAATAATGAAGTTTAGTAGAATCAATATATAGGGTTATATTTTCATTTCTACCTACAAAATCTTCGTTTGTAAGTTTCGCTATAAGTTTTTCCTTACCAAAGTTTAGATAAACATATTGTTCACTACCAAGTAATTCTGTGAAGTAGACGTTACCACTAACTGGGAACCTTCCGACTTGGCTAGTTGAGTTAATATGTTCTGGTCTAATACCTACTATAATTTGTTTACCTATATATGATTTTTCTTCAAGCTTTCTTCCTTCTTCTTGAGGAATTTCCCACTTAAAGGAATCATTATAAACATAGTACTTGTCATTTTCTTTGCTTACAACAGAAATTATAAAGTTCATTTGTGGAGAACCTATAAAGCCTGCTACGAAAAGGTTGCTAGGATGTCTATATAATTCTGTAGGAGTATCTACTTGTTGGATAACTCCTAGGTTCATTATAACTATCCTATCAGCCATAGTCATAGCTTCTGTTTGATCGTGAGTTACATAGATAAAGGTTGTTTGTAACCTATCGTGAAGTTTTGCTATCTCTGATCTGGTTTGTACTCTAAGCTTAGCATCCAGGTTACTTAAAGGCTCATCCATCAAGAATACCTTAGGATTTCTAACTATAGCACGACCTAGGGCTACCCTTTGTCTTTGTCCACCTGATAGCTCTTTTGGTTTTCTATCTAGTAATTGTTCAAGACCGAGTATTTTTGCTGCATCTGCAACTTTCTTGTCTATCTCATCCTTTGGAGTCTTTGCAAGTTTTAGGGCATAGGACATATTTTCTTTAACTGTCATTTGAGGATAAAGAGCGTAGTTTTGGAAAACCATGGCTATATCCCTATTCTTTGCCTCAACATCATTTACTCTTTTGCCATCAATGTAAAGATCTCCCTTAGAAATATCTTCCAGACCTGCTACCATTCTTAAGGTTGTTGATTTACCACAACCTGAAGGTCCTACAAATACTATAAACTCTTTATCCTTAATTTCTAAGTTGAAGTCCTTTACTGCTTCAAATCCATTTTCGTAAATTTTATAAATATTTTTTAAACTTAAATCTGCCATTTAAACCATCTTTTCCTTTTAACTATGTTTCTTGTTATATAAAAACAAGACTAAAAGTAGTATAACAAGTGAAATCATTTGAATAAATAAATATTTGTAACCTTCGCCGTTGTGGCCAACAAATTGGAGTATAGCTCCCACTAAAAATAGTAGAACCATTCCGAAGGTTTGAGCTTTTTGTTTTTTATAATAGTCCATACTACTCCTCGATCCAAATCAAATCACTAGGTTCTATAGTAATCTCTTTGCTATTGCCGTCCTTGTCATAAACATTGGAGGTAATTTTCTTATCAGAATTATTTAATACACAATATTTGCCCAACTTAGGGAAAGCTGCAACTTCTAGGTTGTAGTCCTCAGCAAAATACTTCTTTAGCTCATCCTCCTTGTGGCTAACATATAGGATAGCTCTTTCGAGTAGACGAGTATTTTGAGCTGAATATGGAAGACCTGTTATATAGAAAGACCTACCTTTACCAAAGTCGTTTGCTGCCATATGGACTTCATGATTACTATATTCTAATATCTGAGTATCTTCAGATATAGCATAAACATTCGGTTTATTCTCCCCTAGTTCAAGTTCACTATTCAAATCTTCAGTTATAAAATGCTTGTCAGTAGTGTCTGTGAAATACTTATCTGTTGATTGAGAGAAACCTTTCTCAACATCTATGCCCATTACATCAGCTAATTGGAAGAATCTTCCGTTCTTATCTATTGCACTAGGCTCTCCAACTCCTATAAATCCTCCACCATTGTAGACAAACTTTCTTAAACTACTTACTACATCAGGGTCTAAGAATGCATCTCCTCCAGAAAAGGCTGTATAAGCATCTCCAGCATTGATGATTACATCAATATCTTCAGGAACTCCATCCTTAATATCATCGAAGTTGATAAATCTAACATCTACATCCATACCTGATAGAGCTTCTGTAATACCTATATAAGAATAGCATAGCTTATACCACTTGCCATGGGCTACTATATAAGGTCCCCATGTTCGAATCTTGCCCCAGCTATTTAATATAGCAACGTTAGCTTTAGTATAAGGTTTATCTTCTTTTACTGTGTCATAGATTTCCCTATATTCATCTGCAACCTTGCTAATATATTCGATAAAGTCAGGGAACTTGTAGGCAAGTGATAGGTATCCACCGTAACCTATCCTATCTAATGGCTTTCTTACCAAGGCACGTCTTGCCTTCGCCCAGTTATCTTTTGCTTCGATTGTTGGATCATTTCCTTCATAGAAGACATCTGGGAAGAAGTAAGGTAATAACCTACCCTCAGTAAATCCTACATCTATATCAGCTATTAACCTCAAGGTTACCCCATCACCTACGCTACCTACTACTCCATCAAGCCCTATATCCTTAAAATATTTTCCATAAGGCTCAGTTCCAATCCAGTGATCACCCAAGAACATCAAGGCTTTTTTGTTATATTTATGAACAAGATCAACAAGTCTCTTGGCCTTTTGAGTTACATATTTTTGAGTGAAATCAAGATAGTCTAGGTATGCCTTTGATGGGATCCTAAAGGTAGAATTATAATAACCTTCATCTACTATATCTTCAGGTCTTAGCTTATATCCGTATTCTTTTTCAAAAGCTATTATAGTTTCAGGAGATATAGAATTTGTGTAGCCAAACCAATCTACGTATTTTTCTAGGGCCTTTTCATTAAATACTAGGGAGAATTGATAGAAAAATGTGGTAAATCTTACAACATCGGTCTTAGGATTTTCTTGGAGCCATTTTTCTAGTCTTTCTTCCATATAAGTAGAGGACTTATCAAATCTAACATCTATTGGGATATGGTGTTCTTTGTTTTTCCAGTCGTTTGTAATATAGTTATACATTTGTACTGGGTCCCATTTTCCATAGGCTAAGAAGGTTACAGTGTAGACATGGAAGGGAATAGTTTTTATAGTAGCTATATTCTTTTGCCTATCTACTTGCCATAAGTCATTGGCCATCACTTCTCCTGTAGTCCTATCTATCACTTCCCACCACTCTTTTGGATCATGATCATAGTCAGGCTCTATTTGCTCACTATAATACTTTTCCATAAAACTTATTTCAGTTTCTTCACTTGTAGCAGTTGTAAAATCACTTAGCAGATAGTATCTTGACCATTCAAACTTATTATCTTCAGCAAATTCATTTAAATCTCTGGCTGTGAAAAATGTTGTATAGATTTCAACATCTTCTATATCCTTAATATCCTCAGATAACTTGGTACCATCACTATCTCTGATAGCATCAGCTCCAAGCTTATCAAGCATTTCTAGCGTTTCATCATAAAAATTCTCTTCACTTGGAAGAGTTAATCTTCCTCTTTTTTTATCCTTCATTAACCTTTATCTCCTCCTACCATCATTCCTTCAGTTAGTTGTTTTTGTACCAAAATGTACATAATTAGGGTTGGCAACATAACTAGTACAAGACCAGCATATAGTCTACCGTAGTTTGCAGCACCTCTCGCAGCTTGTTGAAGGTTAATTAAACCTACAGGTAGTGTTTTCATAGATGAGTCTGTCATTATTGTCAAAGCTAAGATATATTCATTCCAGAAGGACAAGAAGTTAAATAATATAACTGTAATTACAGCAGGTTTTGCCATAGGAATAATTATATCTATCATAGTTCTAAAATAAGATGCTCCATCTATATAAGATGCTTCTTCATAGGATTTAGATATTGATGAGAAAAAGTTGCTTAGGAGATACACAGTAAAAGGTACCGCTGTTGAAGCATATATAATAGCTAGTACTAGCCTGTTATTCATCAAAAATCCATTACCGAAAATATTTGTCAAAAAAGTATTATTTAAAAGTTTGTTACCATCTCTTAGCATAATAAAAATTGGAATTACGATGTAAGATAGGTTTATAAATAAGCCAGCATTCATAAAGGCTGTAGCAAACTTTTTGCCCTTAAATTCCATCCTAGCTAGGATATAAGCACAAGGTAGTGCTATAGCAAGAAGGATTATCAAGGCTAGGGCTGTTACTATAACAGAATTTAGGAAATAGTCCCCCATGTTTGCACTTTGCCATGCATCAACAAAGTTCTCAAAATAAAAACTTTTTGGTAAAGCCCAAGGATTTGCATAAAATTCAGGGTTTGTCTTAAGTGATGCAATAAATACCCAGCCAACTGGTACTATAATTGACAAAGCTATCAGCAACAAACATATAAATATAAATACTTTAAATAATTTATCATTTGTTTTCATATTAACTCCTAGTATTGTACTATATCTCTCTTAGTGGCCTTGTGAACAATAGCTGCAAGAACAAAGGAGAACAAGAATACTACTACACCTATAGCCAATCCATAACCAAAGGCTGAATTTGTGTAAGCTTGGTCGTATTGGTAGTTTAGTAGAGTTAATGATGCTCCATCAGGTCCACCACCGGTTAGGGCCTTAATCAATTGGAAGGCAATATTAATATTTGAAATTATATAAAATGTTAATGTAGTTCTAATTGTTTGCCATGTTAGTGGAAGGGTTATATCAAAAAATTGTCTTACCTTTCCAGCACCATCTAGATTAGCTGCCTCATATAATTGCTCAGGTATTTGACTCATTGTTGACATATACATTACCATATAATAACCTATAGCTTGCCAAACCATAGCAAAGGCTATTGAATACATTACTAAATTTCTATCACCTAAAAATGGAATATTTTGATAGGAATCAGGGTTAAATAATCTCAAAAATCCATTAATCAAACCTTGGTCCATACCAAATACTGCAGCTGATATGGAAGCAATTACTGCTATAGATAAAATATTAGGGATATAAAGGATAATCCTAAAAATATTTCTTCCAGCAAAATTCTCCCTAGTTAAAACAGATGCAAATATGATAGCACTAAATATGGTAAATATAGTAACCACGACTATTAAGAAAATTGTATTTTGGAAGCCCTTTACAAAGTTAGGATCTTTAAATAAAATCTTGAAGTTATCAAGTCCGACAAAAGTCTTATTTCCAGAAAGTCCACCGGTCTTGTAAAGAGAATCCTTAAACACGTTTATAGTTGGATAAATTTCGAAAATTATATACAAAAGAAAAGCAGGAAGTAATCCTAATATTATAAATCTTTTCTTTTCTTTACTGTTTTTCATTAAGGTCTCCATTCTTTAAGTTTAGCAGGGCCCATAAGCCCCGCTAAACAACACACATTAATTATTAATTATTCTTCAGCCTCGATTGCGTCATGAATTTTAGTAGCAGCATCTACAACCTCATTTTGCCATTCTTCAATAGTTTTTTCACCTGTAGCTACAGAATTAATTGTATCAAATAGTGCCTTGTGCATATCAACACCTTCAACTACTGGAGCTGCAGCCCATGAACCTAAGGCAGGTTTAACTTCATCATCATATACTGAGTAGTAAATTTTTGATTGCTCATCTGTTATATAGTCGCTATAGTTTTGAACTGGTTGAATAGCTCCACCATTTTCTGCAAATAATTTACCAGCTTCATCAGAATATAGGTAAGCTAAGAATTCTTTAGCAAGTTCTGGTTCGGCAGCATCTGTTGGGATAAATGCTTGTTCAAAGAATGAGAATGCATATCTATCAGATCCTTCATAAGATGGCATAGCCATGAAGCCCCATTCAAAACCATCTGCAACGCCTTCTGCATCAGCCATTTCTCCAACTACCCATGAACCATTTGGCATGAATAGCGCTTCATTTTTCATAACTTGAAGTTGGTTTTGAGTAAATGATTCGTTATTAGCTTGTGATACTGTATTAGGGTTAAGATATTTAAGAATTTCACCAGTTACTTCAAACAATGGAGTAGCTTCGTTCTTCCAAGCTTCTGGATCATAGTTCATTAACTTATCAAATAGTTCGCTTCCGCCTACTTCATAAGCAAGTGAGAATAAGAAAGTATCAAAGTATCCAGCTACTGGATAAGTAAATAATGGAACACCGTCTTTTTCTGCTTCTTTACCTAGAGCTAGGAATTCTTCCATTGTTGTAGGTAGTTCATATTTTCCACCACCTTCAGTAAACATAGCCTTGTTGTACCAAAGTCCTGATGGTGAATAAAATAATGGTGCTAGGTAAGTTTTGCCATCACCATATGGGTTAGTAACAAAAGTATCAGCGAATCCTGGTATAAGTTTTTCGCCAACTGTTTGTTCTTCTCCAGGAACTTGTTTGTCAAGTAAGTCTGATATATCTGCTACCATATTTTCTTTAACCATTGTTTCTGTTAAGGAATCTGCAGCACCAACTGAATAGTAAATTACGTCTGGTGTATTTCCTGATTGGATTTCTGGTCTTAGTACTTCTGAGATGTTTTTCTCAAATTTACTTTCTACTGTAGCTCCAGTCATTTCTTCAAACTTAGCTATTACAGCGTTCCAACCATCAGTACCATAACCACCGTCAAGACCTGCAACTTTTAAAGTCTTACCAGCAAAGTCTCCACCGCCTTCAGTTTTTTCAGCAGTTTCTGTGCTTTCTGCAGTTTCTGTTGGTTGAGCTTCACCTGATCCTTCATTAGCAGGTGCTTCATTACCTTGACCACCACATGCTGCTAAACCAAATAGTGTTAGCGCAGTTAATAAAATTGTTTTTGTTTTTTTCATAATTTCCTCCGAGAATTTATTTATACATATTAATTAATATGTAGCAAAATAATTGTGAATTTATCCCCAAATATTTCTAGGATAAACCCCGTCATCCAGCATTTTTTCAAAGGTTTCTACTGCTGGAGCCAAATCTTCATGGTAGGTAATACCTATCCATTTTTCCTTGGTAGGCAATACGCTTACCTCAGCAACATCATCTCTTAGCATTTGTTCGATCATATCTGGCAATACGTACTCTAAAGTATCTAAATTATCCCTATTATTTTCTAGATATTCCTTAAAATACTTTTCACAGTATTCAATAAATTTAGGATATGCAGCCCATAAATTCATAGAAACTACAGAATCTAAGTTGAGGATATCTTCTGAAAGGTTTTCCTCGCTCTTGATAATACCATCTTCATTTATAATCTTATGTGTTTCCATAATCTTTTCAAGTTTACCTTCTTCACTAACTATGCAGATACCTCTATTTACAGTACCGTTGTCGGAAATAGTGTTTTTAAGTCTATAGCCAACCATACCGATTTGTAGTTTCTCTTCATTAGTATGTTCTAGTAGGTAATCATGCATTAGACTGAATGCTTCCTTGCCATAATAATCGTCAGCATTTATTACTAAAAAAGGTTCATTAACTACGCCCTTAGTAGCAATTATCGCTTGAACAGTACCCCATGGTTTGGTCCTGTTGACAGGTCTTTCGAATCCTTTTGGAAGATCATCAAGATCTTGATAGCAAAGTTCTACCTCTACGTGATCTTTGATTCTGTTACCAATGATTTCCATAAATTCTTCTTCGATTTCTTTACGAATAATAAATACAACCTTGTCAAATCCTGCTTCTACAGCATCATAGATTGAATAATCCATTAGGGTGTTATTATTCTCATCTACCTTGGCAAGTTGTTTAATGCCTTTACCGTATCGAGATCCAAGGCCTGCAGCCATTATTACTAATGTTGTCTTCATATAACCTCCTTATATAAATAATATCATATTATTATAATTAGTAAAGCGTTTTCTGTTAATTATATGGTTTTTAAATGGTATTTTTGTAGATACCTATTTGCAAATATTTACCCAGTCCAAATACCTAAAAACCTATTAGGAAAATCTTTACTAGACAACCTTACTATGACTAGTTATATAATACCACTTTTTCAAATAATTCAAAATAGGATTTAGTAAATTTTTGACAGTTTATCTTATTTAAAAGTTAATTATATTTAAAGTATAATTTTTTCAATAACTCCCAATATGAGTCCAATACAAGCTCCTATTCCTATAAGTTTGATAATATCGAACTTTTTCCAATATAATACAAGACCAACGCCAAATCCGACTAGGGCTATATAATCAAGTGGAAGAGAAAAGTTATTTATAAATATAGAAGAATGTATTAGGTCTACTGTTGCTTTGGCTATGAGTCCAACTACACCAGGTTTTAGGGCCTTGAGCATATTATCTAGGATTTTGACTTTTTTACCACGAAAAAGAAGGGATCCTAGGATTAACATCATAATAATTTGGGGAGTTACTACTCCTAGGGTTGCTAAGAAGGAACCTGGTAGGCTTGCTATCTTGGTACCTACAAAGCTTGCCCCATTAACAGCTATAGGGCCAGGGGTGAGTTGCGAAATGGTTACTATATCTGCCATTTCAGTCATATTTAGCCAACCCTTGTTGTTGACAACTACATCTTGGATTAAGGGTAGTATTGCATATCCCCCGCCAAAGGCAACTGCTCCTATTATTAAAAACGAAAAATATAGTTGTAATAAAATCATTTAACTACCTCTTTATCTTTTAGTCCAAATATAACTGCTCCAAGTATTGCTAGGATCAAAACTATAATTCCAACTGAAATTGATGTAAAGTAGGCCACTAAAAAACTTATGACCATAACAGCAAGTGAGAAGCTCTTGTATTCTTGAAGTGAAATTTTGGCAAGATCTAGGGTAGTTATAACAAGAACTGCACTTATTACTCCACTCATAGCCCTTAAGGCAGCCCTCACCCAATAATTTGTAGCTACTTCCTTATAGAAAAAGTAGATAATAGAAATTATGATTAATGGTGGCAAAAACGAAGCAGCTGCACCTACCAAGGCTCCCTTAAATCCCTTAATTTTGTATCCAGTAAGAAGAGATGTTGATACTGCTAGGGCACCAGGGCCTGACTGGGCCAGGGCAATCATATCGAGCATTTCTTCTTTAGTAATTAATTGTCTTTTATCGCAGAAATCATTCATTATAACTGGTGCTATGGTATAACCCCCACCAAATGTTACTGCATTTATCTTAAACAATGACAGAAACAAGTCCAAGTAAGATATATCCTTTTGCTTTGTCATTATATCTCCTTATAATTTTCATTAATAGCTAGGATAGCTTTTAGGTCTACTCCCACTACTAAGTTGTTATCCCTCACAAAACCTTCTTCACGGTCTTTTAGCTCATCAATAAGAATAGACCTTAGATTTGCTAGAATATGTTTGTACTTTTCATCTTTAGAAAGATCTTTATTTTCTCCGCTATCATCTTCTAGATTAAATAATTGCTCCCTGCCACTTTGGCTATACCAAATGTACTTGTAGGGTAATTGTATAATAAAATGATTAGAGAATTCATCCAGCATATGCTCTCCATGGAGGTAGGATCTCCATTTAATATCCTTATCATCTATTAGAGTCCTTATAGACTCACCATCTATACCTTCTAGCTTATCACCTGTAGCAAGATCTATAAGGCTAGGCATTATATCCCTAAGTTCAATTAAATCACTTATAAGACTTCCTGATTTAGTCTTACCTACAAGCTCATGGCTTGGATCATATATAAGTAAGGGTATATGTATAGATGGTTGGTAGGCAAAGCCCTTTCTAAAGAGGTAATGGTCACCTAGCATATCCCCATGGTCTGATGTAAAGACAAAAATAGTATTTTCGAACAAGTTATACTCGTTGGCCTTTATCATAAATCGATTTAATTGGTGGTCTATATGGCTAATAGATCCATAGTAACCAGCAAGCATGGACCTATAGTCCATATCACTTAGCGATCCTGTAAGGGCATTAACAGACTTTACCTTATGGTATAGACCCATATCTTCAGCCCAATTAGAAAGATCTTCTTGGCTAACATCTTTTAGTTCATTATAATAGATATCAAAATAATCTTTTGGAGGATCATAGGGACTATGAGGTCTCACAAAACTCATATATAGAAAAAAATTATCATTTGGGTCCCTAGTCCTTAGAAAATCAATAGACCTATCTACAACCCAATTAGTTGGATGGTATTTTTCCTCATAGGGAAAGGGCCTACCTACATAGCTATTGCATTCCACTCCCCCATCTATAAGGTCTACATTTATTCCTAAGTTTTCTCTTAACCAGTGGTAATAATCATCTACATTGTCATAGGCACCATTATATTCGTTTTTAGAATTTCTTCTCCTATGGAGATATCCATCATGGAGTTCAACATGGTCAAAGCCCATCCTCTTTCTTGGCCCATTTACATGCATCTTACCTACAGCCTTAGTATAATAGCCCCTCTTAGAAAATTCCTCAGCTAGCATATGGGGAAAGTTCCAATTGGCATCATCATCATATCCAACAATTCCTGTATGATCTTGACTTAATCCAGAAAAAAGCGTAGCCCTTGCAGGCACACAGGTAGGTGTAGCACTGTAGCAATTAGAAAAATCTATACCTTGCCTAGCCCATTCATTGAAGGTCGGTGTAGATATGAGATCATCGTTATGGGCTCCCAAGGCATCATATCTGAATTGATCAGCCATAACAAATACAATATTCTTTTTCATCTTAACCTCACTTATGTAATAAATATTTTAAAAACACATCTTCCTTATAGTTTTAGCACAGAATTTTATAAGTGTCAAGTAAAGAAAAAATCGACACCAAAATGACCTGAACCCGTAAACACGGAATAATTTAATAACTTTTTAAGCGGAATGTAATCTGTACATAACAGGAGACATTCCGTTTAATTTTGTTTTAATCCTATCCTCATTGTACCATTTGATATATTTTTCTATCTCACTAATTAAGTCATCATAATTTTTAAATTCCACACCATAATACATTTCTTGCTTTAATATCCCAAAGAAGTTTTCCATAGGTGAATTGTCTAGACAATTCCCTTTTCTTGACATACTTTGTCTAATGTTCATTGTTTCTAGTTTTTTAGTCCATGAACTGTGTTGATAATGGAATCCTTGGTCTGAGTGTATGGTTAAGTCTTTAATGTCTTTATTTTCTTCTAGTGCTTTTGCTAGCATTTTATTAGTTAAGTTTATTGTTGGGTGATAATTTAGTGTATAGCTAACTATTTCACTGTTGTATAGGTCTAATATTGGTGATAGGTATAGTTTCTTTTCTTGACCTTTAATTCTAAATTCCGTTACATCTGTTAGCCATAATTCGTTTAGTTTACTTGTCTTAAATTGTCTTTTTACTATATTGTCTGCTACTTTACCTATTTATCCCTTGTATGATGAGTATTTTCTTGATCTAGTTTTAAATTTAGAGCATAGTAAGGATTCTTCTCTCATTATTCTTAAAACTTTTTTATGATTGATTTTGAATCCTTTGTTTTTTAATACCATGGTTACTCTTCTATATCCATATCTACCCCTTGATGCGTCTATTATGGTTTTAATTTCATCTTTAATTTTTTTGTTTTTATCTATTGGATTATATAATTTGTTCTTCAACTCATAGTATGATGATTTTGGTAATTTTGCTATACTTAATCATTCACTTCTCTTGCTTTTAGGATATTCTTTTAGAAGTTTGAGGATTATTTTTGTCTTTTCCTTGCTTCTGCTTGCTCTTCCAGTAGCAAGGCTTGTAATTTTTTTCGTAGATTATCTTCATTTTGAGAAGTCTATTTTCTTCTCTTAGTCTTATTAATTCTTCTCTTTCGCTTTCGTTTATTGGAATATTGTTCATTATCTTCTTATTTGATTTGGTCATATCTTTTTTAGGCCTTCCTCTGTTATCTTCTAACCCAGATAGACCTCTTTCTTGATAAGCTTTCTCCTAGCTGTATATCATAGTTCCATTAGAAGTATTAAAGTGCTCTGCGGTCTCTCTAAGCGAAGTATTATTGACTTGCCTATATTGTATTACAGATAACTTAAATTCACTAGTGAATTTATTGTTTTAAACTTTTTGGATAGGTTATCAAATCCTCCTGATTTGTATTTATCTATCCATAGTTCTAAAGTGCCTTTAGGAATTTTATATGTTTTAGTGATTGATTTAAGTCCTCCTGATTCACCTGATAAGTATTCTAATACTAATTTTATTTTAAATCCTTTTGTGTATTTTGGCATACAAAAACCCCTCCATCCGTATTCCGGATTTTGGGGTTCAGGTCAAAAGTGCCGATTCAAATTACTTGTTATTAATAACTTTTGCTGGTATTCCTACAGCAGTTGAATCAGATGGAATATCTTCCAAAACCACTGCATTTGCACCTATCTTGACATTATCGCCTATATTTATAGCTCCTAGCAAGACAGCGCCAGCTCCTATCATTACATTGTTTCCTACAGTCGGATGTCTTTTACCCTTTTCACCAGAAATTGCCCCCAGGGTTACAGAATGATAAATCAAGCAATCATCACCAATTTCTGCAGTTTCTCCAATAACAATAGCCATACCATGGTCTATGTAACACCTACGTCCAATCTTTGCACCTGGATGGATTTCTATACCCGTTTCTAGCCTTGATTTGTAGGCAAGTTCCTGTGCTTCATAAAGTTTACCTCTTAGATAAAGATCATGGGCTTGGAAGTGGTTTAGCAAGGCCTTGACCCCTGGTGAAAATATGGCAGCCTCTTCCCTGCTAGTTAAAGCAGGGTCATGGTCTAGGGCCGCATTTATTAATTCTTCTTTATATTCATTATAATTGATCGATGTCATAAAGTTCTGTTGATAAATACCTTTCTCCTGTATCGGGTAATACTGTTACTACGCTTCTTCCTTCTCCTAGTTTATCAGCTATTTCTATAGCTCCTACAACATTGGCTCCTGAAGATATTCCTACTACTAGTCCTTCGTCTTTAGCTAGTTGTCTAGACATAGCTATGGCATCATCACCAGCCACATCAATAATTCCATCAACTATATCAAAATTTAAGTTAGCTGGAATAAAGTTACCACCTATACCTTGGATCTTATGAGACCCTGCCTCACCTCCAGATAGGAGTGGACTTTCCTTAGGCTCTATGGCATAAACTTTTGTATCTTCATTAGCTTCCTTTAATCTCTTACCAACACCACTAACAGTTCCGCCTGTTCCAACACCTGCTATGAAGGCATCTGGTGTGATTTCTTCTAGGATTTCTGGCCCAGTTGTTTCGTAATGGGCTTTTACATTTGCAGGATTAGAAAATTGATCTGGGAAGAAGTATCCATTTTCATCAGCTAATTGCTTAGCCTTATCATAGGCTCCTTGTAGGGCACCTTCTGTTGTCCTAATTACTTTTGCCCCATAAGCCATAGCAAGCTTAGCTCTTTCTATAGACATTGATGCAGGCATGGTAAGGATTAGATGGTAACCCTTGGCAGCGGCTATTGCTGCTAGAGCAACCCCTGTGTTTCCACTAGTTGGCTCTACGATAGTACCACCTTCTTTTAGAAGTCCCTTTTCTTCTGCATCTTCTATCATATATAGGGCAACCCTATCCTTGATAGATGCAGCCAAGTTATTTTTTTCTATTTTAGCATAAATATCAGCTCTTCCCTCTTTCTTAAGAGAATTTAATTTTAATAAAGGTGTATTACCTATTAATTCTTTTCCGTTATTTTTTATTGTCATATAAGTATCCTTTCTTTTATATAAGTAGAATTGTATTTGCGCTACTTTTTATTTATACCCAAAACAATTTAAATATAACAATAAAAAAGGGAGCCTTAAGCTCCCCTCTATACATTTTTACTTATTCATTTGGTTTTGAACTTCAGCTGCGAAATCTTCTTCTTTTTTCTCTAAGCCTTCGCCAACTTCAAATCTAGCAAATCTTCTAATCTTGATGTTTTCTCCAACATCGTTAGCTGTATCTCTTAGATATTCTTCAATAGTTTGGTCAGGGTTTTTAACAAATGGTTGGTCTAGTAGGCATACTTCAGAGAACCATTTTTTAAGTCTTCCTTCAACCTTCTTTTCAGCTATCATTTTCTTCTTATCTTCTGGCATATTGTCATTTGCTTCATTGATAGCTTGTTTAACAAGGATATCTTTTTGATCAGCTACATCTTCTTCACTAGCATCTTCTTCAGAGATATACTTAGGATTTACTGCTGCAATGTGCATAGCTATATCTCTAGCAAAGTCTTTAACCTTATCAGTATTAGCTGAGAAGTCTGTTTCTGTATTGATTTCTACTATTACACCAATTTTGTTGTTGTGAATGTATGAACCAATAACACCCTCAGCAGCAATTCTACCAGATTTTTTATCAAGAGTAGCTTGTCCTTTTTCTTTAAGAAGTCTTTGAGCTTTATCGATGTCACCATCAGTTTCAACTAAGGCTTTCTTAGCATCCATCATTCCGGCACCTGTTCTATCTCTTAATTCCTTAACTAATTTTGCACTAATTGCCATGGTAATCTCCTTAATTTTCCTTATCTTCTAGGTCTGTAGCTTTTATTTCTTCGCTAGCTTCAATAATTTTTTCTTCTGTTACTTCAGCTTCTTCTGAAGTTTCTTCTTCATTTGTTTCTGTTGCTTCAGTTTCTTCAACTTCTTCATCTTGATCTTCTACAAAGTCTTCTTCGCTTGGATCAGATTGATTTCCTTGGTTAGCCTCAACTACAGCGTCAGCTATGATAGATGTAATAAGTTTTACAGCTCTGATAGCATCATCATTTCCTGGAATTGGTAGGTCTACTTCATCAGGATCACAGTTTGTATCGATTATAGCGATTACTGGAATTCCTAAGATTTTTGCCTCGTGTACAGCTATTTCTTCTTCTCCTGGATCTACTACAAATAATACATCAGGTAGCTCTTCCATTTCCTTGATACCACCTAAGTTTTTCTCTAGTTTATCCATTTCTTTTTGATATTGAAGAACTTCTTTTTTAGGAAGTAGGTCAAATGTTCCATCTTCTTCCATACTTTCGTATTTCTTTAGTTTGTTGATTGATTGTCTGATTGTTTTGAAGTTAGTTAACATTCCACCTAACCATCTGTTAGATACGTAGAATTGACCACTTCTGATTGCTTCTTGTTTAATAGAATCTTGTGCTTGTTTTTTAGTTCCTACAAATAATACACGACCACCATCAGCTACAATATCTCTTACTGTGTTGTAAGCTTCTTCGATTTGTACTGCAGTCTTTTGTAGGTCTATTATATAGATTCCATTTCTCTCTGTGAAGATGTACTTAGCCATCTTAGGGTTCCATCTTCTAGTTTGATGTCCAAAATGAACACCAGCTTCTAGTAATTTTTTCATTGAAACTACTGACATAAATTTTTACCTCCGTTTATTCTTCTATCCTCTTCTACTGGAAATACAAACCTTATAGGCAACGAAATTTCCATCCGAGGATATGTTTATTCGTAGTACGTATAGATTTTACCATTTTCTAATTAGATTTCAAATTAAAATATGGCTTCTACAAAAGAATCTGGATCAAATTCTTCTATATCATCTATGCCTTCTCCTACTCCAATATATTTGACTGGGACATTTAATTCAAGTTGAAGTGGATAAATAACTCCGCCCTTGGCTGTTCCATCGAGTTTTGTAAGGATTAGTCCTGTAATATCTGTTACATTCTTAAATTCCCTAAGTTGACTTAAAGCATTTTGACCAGTTGTAGCATCTAAGATTAATAGGTTATCTCTAAGTGCCTCCTTGGCATGGGTATCTATGGTCTTGTTGATTTTTTCTAGCTCTTTCATTAGGTTTTTCTTGTTATGGAGCCTACCTGCGGTATCACAGATCAAGACGTCAACATTTTTTGCTCTAGCAGATTTGATAGCATCAAATATTACAGCTGATGGATCAGCCCCTTCCTTGTGGGATATCATCTCAATGTCTGCCCTACTTGCCCGTTCTCCTAACTGGTCTATTGCCGCTGCCCTAAAGGTATCAGCTGCTGCAAGCATTACATTTTTGCCTTCGTTTTTTAGCTTGTAGGCAAGCTTTCCTATGGTTGTAGTCTTTCCTACTCCATTTACTCCTATTACCAAAATAACAGAGAGCTTTCCCTTTTCTAATTTTAGCTTATTATCTAAGTTATTTTCCTTAAGCTTATTAGCCATTATTTCTTTAAGTACAGGGTATATCTCGTTAGGGTCTTTGATAGACCTTGCCTTTATTTCATCTTTTAATTCTTCTACAATTTCTATGGTTGAAGTCATGCCTATATCTGCTGATATTAGGATTTCTTCTAATTCTTCATATAGGTCATCATCGATTTTGACATTTGAAGTAAACAAGTTTTTGAGGTTTGAAGTAAATTGCTTGCGAGTTTTAGTGAGGCCCTTTTTTATTTTTGAAAAGAAGCCAGTTTTTTCTTCTTCATCACTTTGAACTTCAAGGTCTATAGGATTTTCTTCTACCAAGTCAATTCTTTCTTCGCCATCTTCGACTATCTCACCCAAGCTTGTATCATTAGCTTCCTCTTCTCCACTTTGCATCTGACTAATTTCATCAGCTACTTTTTCTTCTTTTTCTTCAACAGTAAATTCCTCAATTTCTGGGTTCTTTTTTTTGAAAAAATCAAACATATTTCCTCCTTAGTTTATATTTACTGGATTTAGAGCAGGTATTATACTTGTGTCTTTGTATTTATTGATATAGTCCTTCCTCAAATCTTCTACAATCTTACTTATAAATTCCAAGTCCTTATCCTTAGCTTTTATTAAAATATTATACCTATATTTATTGTTAATTCTTGAAATCTTGCAAGGATTTGGACCTCTAATACTAATCTCATCCATATCCAAGGTGAGTGTATTGATATCATCAAAGAGTTCTTTTGCTATAGCTGATGTCTTGTGCCTATCCTCATTTATAATCTTAATACTTATAATATTTGTGTAAGGAGGATATGAGAAGGCCTTTCTAATTTGTAATTCTCTTTCACTAAAAGCCTTGTAGTCATTATTCTTGGCTGCCTGGATAACGAAATTTTCTGCCTTGTAGGTTTGGATTATAACCCTGCCTTTGATATCTCCCCTACCAGCCCTTCCACTAACTTGAGTCAATAATTCGAAGGTCGTTTCATTGGCCTTAAAGTCGCCAACATTTAGAGAAAGATCAGCCGCAACTATGCCAACTAGACTTACATTTTTAAAATCCAAGCCCTTAGCTATCATTTGGGTTCCAAGGAGGATATCAATCTGCCCATTTTTCATCATTTCATACATCTTGTAATAAGACTTTTTACTAGCTGCTGTCATTGAATCCATCCTCATGACCCTAGCTTCTGGGAACAAGATCCTCACTTCTTCTTCTAATTTTTCTGTTCCTGCTCCAAATTCCTTGATCTTTGTACTATGGCAGACTGGACAGATTTTTGGTTGTTTCTTGGTTCTACCACAATAATGGCAGACTAGCCTATCAACATTTTTGTGGTAGGTCATAGCGACATCACAGGCATCACACTTAACAACATAGCCACAGGACCTACAGAAGGTAAAGGAATCATGGCCCACCTTATTTAAAAAGAGGATAGATTGTTGACCATTTCTAAGATTTTTCCTAAGCTCTTCCTGGAGTTTAATAGATAGCATCGAATAGTTAGATTTTTTAAGTTCTTCACGCATATCAACTATATCTATATCTGGCATGGTCTTATTAATCCTAGAATTAAGTTTGATGAGCTTATATTTCTTGTTAAGGACCTTATCCAGACTATTTAAAGAAGGGGTAGCTGATGCTAGAATAAGGTTACATGAATGGTAGTTTGCTCTAAAGGCTGCTATTTCATCAGTATGGTACTTGGGATCTTGACCTGATATATAGGACTGGTCGTGCTCTTCGTCTATTACTATAAGTCCAAGATTATTAAAGGGTGCGAAGATGGCTGACCTTGCCCCAATGGCTATTTTGACTTCGCCATTTTTTATCATCCTCCATTGGTCAAAGCGTTCCTTAGGAGTTAACCTTGAGTGGATGACTGCTATTTTTTCCTTAAACCTCCCCTTAAATCTCTCTATAGTTTGGGGAGTTAAGGAGATCTCTGGTACTAGAATAATAGCTTCCTTTCCCTCACTTATTACTTCTTCTACCATTTGTAAAAATATTTCTGTCTTGCCAGAACCCGTTACTCCATAAAGCAAGAAATGACCTGCTTTATCTTTTTTTATTTGGCCAAGGGCTTTTTCCTGCTCATCGTTGAGGACAAATTTCCCGTAATTATATTTTGTTTTTTCTATTTCTCTATTGACTTCTTTTTTTCTAATAGCTAGAAGATTCTTATCTACAAGAGCCTTAATAGTAGACTTTGGAGCCTTAGTAGAGGTCATAATCTCTTTAACCGAAACCCAGTCCTTATCCACTAAGTAATCAAAAATAGCCAGCTGATTTTTGGCATTATTTTTAATTTTCCCCCTATTCTTATCCACTAACTTTGCAAATTCCTGGTAGGTAATATGGTTAGTCTTTTTTACATCATAGGATTTTTTGACTAGGCCTTCTTCTACAATTTTAGCTAATTCATCTTTATATGATGGAAAGGCTTCCTTTATTTCCTCTAGGCTTCTCTTTTTGTTTAGAAAATCTAAAAGCTCACTTGATTCCTCAGATATATTTTGGAAATAAACCCTTATATCCTTAATCTTTCCTGGTGGTAGGACTTGTCTTATGGCCGCCTGTATAGGAGAAAGGTATCTTTTAGACATAAAAAAAGCTAAATCAAGTAGTTCCTTTGATATTAGCTTCTCGTCATCTATTAGACCTATAATCTCTTTAGTTTTATAATCCCCATCAATTTCGTCAACTAAATCATATACAAAGCCCGCATGAGGCTTATCTGACTTACCGAAGGGTACTAAAACACGCATAGCAAGAGAGAGTCTACCTTCGAGTCTCTGAGGGATCTCGTAGGTAAAGGCCCTATCCAAAAATCTGCTATTTGTGTCAATTATAACTTTTGCGTACAAAAAATCACCTAATTAAATCTAAAATAACATTAGCAAGTTCTGTTTTTTTCATTAGATCAAGCTTTTTAACTTGGTCTTTGGAAATAATGCTAGCAAGGTTGGTATCTACATCAAAGCCTGCCCCCTCATCCTTGAGATTGTTGGCAATTATATAGTCTAGCCCCTTGGATTCAAGTTTAGTCTTGGCACTATCTATTAAATCATCTGTTTCAGCAGCAAATCCGATAATAGTTTGCTCATCCTTTTTATCTGCAAAATATTTTATTATATCTACATTTTCTACCAGGTTTAAATCAAGGTTAGAACCATTCTTCTTGATTTTTTTATCTGAAGGATTAGCTACCTTATAATCTACTGGAGCTGCAGCCATAATTAAGACATCACTAGAGGCAAAATGCTCATCAATGGCATTTTGCATTTCCTCATTAGTTTTCACATCAATTTTGGTGATATCTGGAGTATCCATCGGATTAACAGGACCTGAAACTAAGATTACTTCTGCCCCTCTTCTTCTTGCCTCATTTGCTATATTGTATCCCATCTTTCCTGATGACCTGTTAGTTATGTATCTGACATAGTCTATTGGTTCGATGGTTGGACCAGCGCTTACTATAATTTTCTTTCCAGCAAGGTCTAGGTTGCTATCTTTACTAGCAAAATACTCTTCTAAGTACATTACAATATTTTCTGGTTCTTCCATCCTGCCATCACCTATGGTATTACAGGCAAGCATTCCTGTTTCTGGTTGGATAATCATAGCACCATAGTCTGCTAGGGTTTGAAGGTTCTTAACTGTTGCCTTGTTGTGGAACATTACAGTATTCATGGCTGGCGCAAGAATAAGGTCCTTATCATAGGCTAGATAAGTTGATGTTAGGAAGTTATCAGCTATACCGTTAGCCATTTTTGCTATGGTATTGGCACTTGCTGGTGCTATTAGAAATATATCTGCCCATCTTGCAAGTTCTATATGATGGACTTGGTCATTGGTTCCTTCAAATAAGTCTGAGTAAACCTTGCACTTTCCCATTGTTTCAAAGGCAGCAGGCTTTATAAATTCCTTGGCGGCAGCTGTTTCAATAATCTTCAAATTAGCATTTTTCTTTTTTAGCCTGGAGCAAAGCTCCAATATCTTGTAGGAAGCTATCCCGCCTGTTACACCAATTAGGATATTTTTACCTGCTAAAACATTTAATTCTTCACTCATCTTTGCTGACTTTTCTTTCCATGATTTCGTGTAAAGCTTGAGTTACTGGCTTTGCTTCAATATCTTCTGTTAGTGGAGCTGATCCATTTACAATTCTTCTAGCCCTCTTGGCAGCCATCATCGCTATTTCGTACCTGCTTGGACTTATTTCACCTAATTCTTTAAATGATGGATTATTCATTAATATCCTCCTTAAAATCTATATCGTCTTCTCTATACACTCTATGTTTTTCAGCGTTAATTATTTCGTTAACTGAAGTAATGGCAGAGTTCAAATGGTCGTTAACTACTAAGTAGTCATAGTCATTTATGCACATAAGCTCTTTTCTAGCGTTATGCATCCTTAGTTTAATGTCTTCATCAGTCTCTGTGCCACGGCCTACTATCCTATTTTCTAATTCCTTTAATGATGGAGGAGCCAAGAAAATAAATACCCCATTATCAGTGTTCTTTTTGACATTAATCGCTCCTTGAACATCAATCTCAAGTATGACAATTTTGCCTTCATTGATCTTATCTTCAACAAAGTCCTTAGGAGTTCCATAATAGTTGTTATGAACGTAGGCATATTCCAAAAACTTGCCCTCTTTAATCATCTGTTCAAATTCTTCCCTACTCTTATAAAAATAAGAAACTCCTTCTATTTCGCCGTCTCTCTTCTTCCTAGTTGTAGCTGAAACAGAATAAACAAGATTTGATTGAGTATTCATAAGATCGTGTAATACAGTCCCTTTTCCGACGCCTGATGGCCCAGAAATAACTAATAAAAATCCCTTTTTCATCTAGCCCCCTTATTATTCATATTCTACTTTTAGAAAAGTTTTACTTCAAGTATAAGAAATTAAATGTATAATTTCAAGTGAGGTGATTAGATGTATGATGGAATAGTAACTCGAAAAGTAGTTAATGAACTCAAAGACCTACTTTTAGGAGGCAAAATTCAAAAGATAAATCAACCATCAAAAAACGACATAGTTTTTAATATCTATTCTCGTGGCAAGACTTATAAATTATTACTAAGTGCCAATAACAACGAGGCTAGGGTTAATTTAACAAAATTAAAATATGAAAATCCAGATAAACCACCAAATTTTTGTATGGTCTTAAGAAAACATATTAACCAAGGAAAAATTATAGATATAAGCCAAAAGGGACTTGATAGGGTCATAATTTTCTCTATATCATCCATAGATGAGCTTGGTTTTGATAAAAACAAGAAACTCATAGTGGAAATAATGGGCAAGTACTCTAATATAATCTTGGTAGATGAAGATATGAATATTATTGATGCTATAAAAAGAGTAAATGATGAAATGTCTTCTGTTAGAGAAATCCTCCCATCCCTCCCCTATGAATTTATAGGGGATGATAAGGTAGATATAAGCGAAGAGTCCTTTGATAAGGACATATTCACTATTGATCAAAAACTCCCTGATAACCAAGTCCCATACAAAATTTTCCAACAAAATTATACAGGCTTTTCTCCATCTATTGGTAAGGAGCTAATAGCAAGGGCAGGAATTGACGATAGGATTAATTGGGGCCTTGTTAGCGAAGATGAGAAGAAAAGGTTAAACTCTGAGCTGATAAACCTAAGAGATAAGATCAAAAACAATGATTTAGGTTCTTTTTCCTATTCAAATACAAAAAAAGTTAAGGACTTCCATACAATTAGACTAAGTAATCTAGCTCTAGAGGAGATGACCTATCCTACCATGAGTCAAGCTATTGAGGAATATTTCACTACCAACAAGACCCATGATAGACTAAATCAGATGAAAAGTGATTTGAACAAAAAAATCAACTCGAATATAAAATCAGTTTTGAGGAAGAAAAAAATTCTCTCTGATAATCTAGACAAAAAAGAAAAAATCGACTCCTACAAAAGAAAGGGAGACCTCTTAGCTGCCAATGTCTACAAAATAAATAAGGGCGATAGCAAAGTCAACCTAGTAGACTTTTATGATAATAATAAGGAAGTAGAAGTTCCTATAGACCCTTCCAAAAACCCTTGGGATAATGTTAAGGCTGCCTATGATAAGTCTAAGAAACTAAAGGCCTCCTACGATTATGCCATAAAGGATATGCCTAAACAAGATGACCTTCACAAGTACCTCCTCCAAGTACAAGACTTCATAAATAGGTCAGAAAGCATAGATGACCTCTTGGATATAAGGGAGGAATTAGAAGATGCAAGGATTATAAAGAAAAATTCTAAGAGTAAGAAGATCCACCACAAAAAGTCTAAGCCTTACCACTATGTAACAGCCAATGGATCTGATATCTTTGTCGGTAAAAATTCCAAGCAAAATGATGAGCTAACCTTAAAATTTGCTAATAAAGATGACATCTGGTTCCATATAAAAGACCTAGCTGGAAGCCATGTTATCCTTAGAAATGACAATATCAACGAAGAGGATATCCATATAGGAGCCTATCTCGCTGCCATTAACTCATCCATCCCAAATGGCATCAAGGTTGATGTAGATTATACTGAAAAGAAAAATGTAAATAAGGCCAAGGGGGCAAAACCTGGCATGGTCTACTATAATGATTTTAAAACTATAAGGGTAGACACAAGTGTTGATTTATCAGATAAATTTGAGGTAAAAAAATAACCGGTACTTTATTTCAAGACCGGTTTTTTCATATCTCAATATTATTTATTAACAGCTTCTTTAAGAGTTTTTCCTGCTTTAAATACTGGTGCTTTAGATGCTGGAATTTGGATTACTTCTTCAGGTTTTCTAGGGTTTCTTCCTTCTCTAGCTTTTCTATCTCTAACTTCAAATGTTCCAAAACCAACTAATTGTACCTTATCTCCTTCGATTAGGCTTTCTGTAACTGTTTCTATGAATGCATTTAAAGCTCTCTCTGCATCACTCTTTTTAAGACCACTTTTTTCTGAAATATTTACTAATAAATCTGATTTATTCATGTTTCCTCCTATAAATCATTATAATTCTGTTTAACTCTAAAATAGATTATACATAAGAAATTTACTTATTTCAAGCCTTTCAAACAAAAACCTTAATCTTGGATTTTTTTACTAGGTCATTTAAATATTTTTCGTAGGCATTTTTTAAGTAGATATCCTTAGCATTAATCAATAGTTCTGTTTTATTGTCATTGTGCGAATTTATCATCAAAATAACATACTTATCTTCATAAGCTATTACATCACTTACTACTTCTTTTTCCTTTAATTTTGATAAGGATAAGAGATCATCATCGGCGTAAACAAAGTCCGACTTATATACTTCGAAATTTTTTACCCCTTGGTTTAACTTCTTTTTGAAGTCTTCACTAGAATTAATCTCTTCCTTGGCAAGCTTGGCAAAGGTCTCATCTTCAAAGATTAGGGCATCGTACTTATACATCCTATGAAGATTTTCATCCTTCTCATAGTATTCTAAGATTTCCTTATCTTTGATAGAATTAGCCTCCAAGAAATAATCGTAGTGGCTCTCCCTTATCGAATCATTGTATAAAATATCCTCAAATGATGCTTCATTAACTCCTAGGGCATCAATGTTTGCTCTAAGGCTATCTTCTCCATTTAGGCTAGCAGTGAGTTTATTTTTTAATTCTATGGCTAAATTCTCATCAACCTTTACCTTATTGTTCTTTAGGTCATTTAGCATTACCCTATCCTTGATCATAGAATCAATTAAATCATCCTTGAGGACTTGCTTATAGGTCTTATTTTTCTTATCCTTCTCATTCCAAAAGTCACTTCCATAAAGACTTGTATAGTAGCTGTGGTAGAATTCTAATTCATTTCTAAATTCTTCACTAGTTATTACTTCTTTATCAACAGTAGCTATAGCATTAGCATCTGAAGTTCCCCTGGAACAAGATGATAGGACCAATAAAAGGCTAAGACCTGTAAGCCATATTATATTGTTTTTTCTTAAATTAGTTATTCTTTTCTTCATCTGTGGAAGCTTCTGTTTCTACAGAACCCTCATTTTCTTCGGTACTAGTACTTTCAGTAGTTGTGCTTTCTGCATTTGAACTTTCTGTATTTTCAGATTCAGTGCTTGAAGTTTCTTCGTTACTGTCTACTGAAAATTCTGTTACAACGTTAGATTCTTCATTTAGTTTGTTTAGGTAGTCTGAATATTTTTTGTCGTTTAGGGCCTTTGTTACTTCTTCTTTTACATCCTCTACGCTATCTTTAATATCATTTACCCTAATAATATGGTAACCAAATTGAGTTTTTACAGGATCGCTTATTTCTCCTTCTCCTAGAGAAAAGGCAACATCTTCAAACTCTTTACTCATTTGTCCCTTACCAAAGGCTCCTAGGGCTCCACCATTTGCAGCAGATCCAGTATCAGTTGAATATTCCTTAGCTAATTCTTCAAAATTTTCGCCATTGCTAAGTTTTTCTTTTATTTCATTAGCTGTTTCTTCATCTTCAACAAGGATATGACTAGCATCTACCTTAATAAGGCTATCTTTATTTTCTTCAAAGTACTCTTTTAGCTCTTCGTCTGTTACCTTGTTATTGGCATCAAACCATTCTCTGTGTTTTCTATAAACCAAGTCTTTTCTTAGAGTATCTTTAAATTTCTCAATATCCATGTTGTAGTCATCTAAGTTTTTGTCAAATTGTTCTTGACCACCAAAGTTTTGGATAGCAGTCATAAGAGAATCTTCAA
Source organism: Anaerococcus sp. (assembly GCA_022780515.1). Taxonomy (GTDB): domain Bacteria; phylum Bacillota; class Clostridia; order Tissierellales; family Peptoniphilaceae; genus Anaerococcus. The sequence continues at coordinate 28,038 of JALEUV010000037.1, forward strand.
CTTCCTTATCATTTATCTCGATGTTATTCTTCTTGATGTCATTTTCGATAAGTTTATCTTGGACCATCATATTTACTATTGATGGCTTAAGTTGTTGTTGGCTAGCAAGCATTGATGCATAAAAACTAATTTCCTCTTTGTAATCATCCTTGCTGATTTTTTCTCCAGCTACTATAGCAACTGTATTATCATCAAGGTCTTCCTTGCTATTTGCCTTTTGACTTTGTTCTGTTTGATTACTGCTAGTTTCATTTGTTGTTGTAGTATTTTGGTTACCACAAGCAGCCAAAAGTGCTGAAGTAAGCAATACTACTGGAATAAATTTGTTTTTCATATTAACTCCTTACTTTGTTTATTGTTTTTAATAATTCGTAGGTATCAATAAGTTTTAACTTGGATACCGGAATTTTGAAGGCCGGATTTACTGATAGATCTAGGGACATCTCTCCCTCAAAGGTCTGATTTATCTCGGCCAGTTCTTTGAAAGTAAAGGTATCTTTATTTTCAAAATATAGATTAACATTACCGTTTTTTTCTCGAATTTCACGTATATTAACCTGATCTGCTAAAGATTTTATTAGGGCGATATACATAATATTGTCTACCATTACTGGTATATCCCCATATACATCTATCAAATCTTCTAGTAAATCATTGTAATCTTCTTCGTTTTCTATACTTGCAATTCTTTTATAGATCTCGATTTTTTGAGATTGATCTTCTATATAGAAGTTAGGTATATAGGCATCGACCTTGATATCAACATAGACATCTGATTTTTCTTTGATATCTACATCCTTACCTGATGCTTTTTCTACAGCATTTTGGAGGAACTTGACATAGAGGTCATATCCTATTGCCTCTACATGGCCCGATTGGCTCTCACCCAAGAGATTACCTGCTCCCCTAAGCTCTAAGTCTTTCATAGCTATCTTGTAGCCAGAACCAAAGTCAGAGAAATCTCTGATGGACTTAAGTCTCTTTTCACTAACTTCTGTTAATACTTTACCACTCCTATAGGTAAAGTAAGCATAGGATGACCTATTTCCCCTACCAATTCTTCCCTTAAGTTGGTAAAGTTGACCAAGTCCTAGGTTATCAGCATCAAAAATTATCATAGTATTTACATTAGCTATATCCATTCCTGTTTCTATAATAGTTGTCGCCAAAAGTATATCTATGTCCCCATTGACAAAGTCCATCATAGTTTCTTCTATCTGCCTAGGACTTAACTTACCATGGATTATGCCTATATTGGCATCTGGCTCTAGGCTACTTATGTGGTTATAGAGTTTGTCAATATTATTTACCCTATTGTAGACAAAGTAGACCTGACCATTCCTATTAAGCTCCCTATCCATGGCCTGCTTTATAATAGCTTCATCATATTCTATTACATAGGTATTAACTGGCATTCTTTCTTCTGGTGGCTCATCCAAGGTTGATAGGTCCCTGATTCCCGATAGGGACATTTGGAGGGTCCTAGGAATTGGGGTTGCTGATAGGGATAAAACATCGATAGATGCCTTAATTTTCTTTAGCTTTTCCTTATGCTTAACTCCAAATCTCTGTTCTTCATCTATTATAAGAAGGCCAAGCTTCTTGAAGGCAACATCCTTAGACAAGAGCCTGTGAGTGCCCACTATTATATCTACCTGCCCTTGCTTTAGATCCTTTAGAATTTTATCCTGTTTTTGTTTGGAATTAAACCTGGATACCATCTGAACATTAACAGGGAATTTTTCATAGCGCTTGAGCATGGTCTCATAATGCTGATTGGCAAGAATTGTAGTAGGCACCAAGAAGGCTACCTGGTAACCATCCATAACAGCCTTAAAGGCAGCCCTTAGGGCAACTTCAGTTTTGCCGAATCCAACATCCCCACAAAGGAGACGATCCATAGGAATATCATCTTCCATATCAGCCTTTATTTCGTTTAATGACCTTACTTGACTATAGGTTTCTTCATAAGGGAAAGAATTCTCAAACTCCTCTTGCCATACTGTATCCTTACTAAAGGCATGGCCCTTGGTTTTGGCCCTCTTAGCATAGAGATCTACTAAGTCATCAGCTATTTCATCTACAGCCTTCTTGGCCCTATTCTTGGCGTTTTGCCAGGTAGCTGTTCCCAGTGAAGATAGTTTAGGTTTTTCTCCCTTAGAACCTATGTACTTGCTTACAAGGTTCATTTGGTCAACTGGTACAAAGAGCTTGTCTGTCCCCCTATATTGGATTACAATAAAATCCTTTTCTATATTATTTACTTCGATTTTTTTGAGGCCTTGGTAGACTCCTATACCATTATTTTCATGAACAACAAAGTCCCCTATATCAAGGTCAGAGTAATTTATAATTTGATTTGACGAAGGCTTTTTATTTGACTTTTTCCTCTTGGCCTTCTTTTGACTACCAAATATTTCCTTACTCGTAAAGACATAAAAATCTAAGTCCTTTAGATAATAGCCAATGCTTGAAGACTTATCTGATATTTGAATTGGTATCTTGTCATAATCAAGGTCTTCTTCAGCCCTACCTACGCTCACAAAATTTTTATCTAGGTAGGAGTTAAATAATTTATCAGCTTCTTCACTGCTTGAGGTAAGGGCAAATACCCTGCCCTTATTATTGGCTATCTCTATAGTTCGATCCAAGTAATAGTCAAGCTTACCATTAAAGTTTTCGGCCTCTATTGCCTTAATCTCGATGATTTTCTTGGGAGAAAATAGCTTTGTCCTTTTTAGTATAGAAGTTAAATTTATAATATTATATTCTTCAATAAGTGGATAAATGTCATTAATATCTATCCTAACATCCTCAAAGCTACTAAATACTTCCCCATTTTCCATTTGAAGGGCAAGGTCTTCTAGGAAGGCCCCGTAGTCTTCGTCATAGGATTTGGCTATCCTACTTAAATCATCAAAGGCCACTATTGTATCTTGATCTAGGTAATCAAAAAAATTTGAGTAATTATCCCTCCTGTAAGGATTAATCATATCGTCATTGGCAATATATAAACTGTTATCAATAAAGGAAATTATTTGCTCGTATTTGCTTATAAGTTTTTGGTGATCATATACACTGTTATTCGAAAGGCTATCGATTTCGCTCTTTATATTATTGATTACCTTGTCATAATCTTCTTTTGAATATAGAAGTTCTGAAACAGGGCCTATTTCAACCCTTGATATTTTTTCTATGGTTCTTTGACTATCCTTATCAAAGGCCCTTATAGAATCAACCTCATCATCAAATAATTCAAGCCTTATCGGATTATCTAAATCAACTGGCCAGAAGTCTATAATGGATCCACGTTTAGCAAATTCTCCCTTATTTTCTACCAGGGAGGATGGACTATAAGAAAGATCTGATAGCTTTCTTATAAAATCATCCACATCAATAATAGAATCTTCATCAATAGTAAAGAATGAGTTCTTATAATAGTCCACTAGGGTTAGCTTATTTGTAAGGGCCTCAAGGCTTGTTATTATAATAGACTTCTCACCCTTAATTAGTCTATTTATAACTCCCATCCTTTGGGAGCTAGTCTTGCTATCTAGGTTATTTATATTATAGAAGTTGATATCAATCTTTGGAAAAAGATAGGCCTTATCTTCCCCAAGACCATTTATATCATCAAGATACTTATTAGCTCTCGACTCATTTTCTGCTATAAGTAAAATGCTCTTATTAAATTTTTCAAATAAAGTAAGGACTAAGTGAGGTTTGAAACCATCTGTTAGTCCTGATAGGTAAATAGGTGAATAGTCTTCAATATTATTTGCTACTTCCTTTAATTGATCCAATTCGCCTATAGTTTGAATTAATTTGTTCATCTTAATCTTCCAAAAGTCTCTTAGAATTATAGAGGCTCATTGCCTTATCTACTCCCTCATCGACTATCATTTCGATAGATTCAACAGCCAAATCAATCTCATCTCTAATTACCCTAATTTCACTTTCACTAAATCCTGATAGGACAAAGTTTGCTAGGTCCATATACTCTGGCTTTTGACCAACAGCAACCTTAATTCTTGTAAAGTTGTCATTTTGAATTTGGTAGATAATTGATTTCATTCCGTTGTGGGTTCCAGCAGATCCCTTTTTACGAATCCTTATTGTACCAAAATCTATATCTATATCATCGACAATAACAATGATTTTTTCTACATCTACTTTAAAGAAACTTTTTATCTCTCTTACGGCTTCTCCCGAGTTATTCATGTAGGTTTGAGGTTTTACTAGCATAACTTTATGGCCAGAAATTTCTCCCTGACCGTAAAATGATTTAAATTTTAGTTTTTTAACCTTAATACCATACTTTTCGCTTAGCCTATCTATTGCTAGAAAGCCTATGTTGTGTCTGGTATTTTCGTATTGTAAACCGGGATTACCTAGTCCAACTATCAAATACATCCTTACATTCCATCCGCAAATAAGCCACTGATTGATTCGTAAGTATTTATCCTGTAGGTAGCTTCAGCTAAAAGAGGTGCGATTGACATGATAGTGAGCTTATCAATCAGTTTTTCTTCAGGTTGTTTGATGGTATCAGTAATAACTACTTCTTTTACCCTAGAGTTATTTAGTTTGTCTATGGCATCCCCTGAGAATACTCCATGAGTTGCAACTATATATACGTCCCTGGCCCCACTATCTATCAAAAATTCACTGGCATTGGTAATAGTACCCGCTGTATCTATCATATCGTCCACTATGATAGCGTGTTTACCCTTAAATTCACCTATAACAGACATTACTTCTGATACATTTGGTTTTGGTCTTCTCTTTTCGATAATAGCTATAGGTAGTTTTAGGTAGTCAGCAAACTCTCTCGCTCTTCTTACTCCACCCAAGTCAGGACTTACTACTACATAGTCTTCAGAATTATCTTTTACTATATCTGTAAAGTGGGTTGATAAAAGCCTTATAGCTGAGAAATGATCTACTGGTATATCAAAATATCCTTGGATTTGTCCAGCATGGAGATCCATTGTAACAACCCTATCAGCTCCTGCCGTTGTAAGTAAGTTTGCTACGAGTTTTGCAGTTATAGGTTCACGACCCCTTGTTTTTCTATCTTGTCTAGCATAGCCATAGTATGGCACGATAGCGTTAATATATCCTGCAGAAGCTCTCCTACAAGCATCTATCAAAATAAGTAACTCCATTAGGTTATCATTGGTAGGGCTAGATGTTGGTTGCATAATATAAACATCCTTGCCCCTGATTGATTGGTTGATCTTTACTGATATTTCGCCGTCTTTAAATTTTTCAATATCAGCATCTAGAAGCTCTATTCCTAGATACTTAGCCACGCTTTCTGCAAGGTCTCTGTTTGAATTTCCTGATAAAAGTGTTAATTCTCCTCTTTGAATATATTTTCCATTATTACAATTAGTTGTCATTTTTTCTCCCAAGTTTTTCTAAATCTCTTTTTCTTTTCTTTTCAGTATAACCTTCGATATTTTTTTGTTCAGCTCTCTCGATAGATAGTTCGCCCGATTCTACATCCTTGGTAATAGTAGAACCAGCTGCTATATAGGCATCTTTTGCAATATGGACTGGGGCTACTATGTTGGAATTAGACCCTATAAAGGCATTATCTTCTACAGTAGACCTATGTTTGAATTTGCCATCGTAGTTAACAAAGATTACTCCACAGCCAATATTTATATTGGAGCCTAAATCACAATCTCCAATATAAGCAAGGTGGCCAGCCTTAGTTCCTTCTCCAACATTTGCATTTTTGACTTCAACAAAATTACCTATGTGGACATTTTTCCCTAGGTGGGCCTTTGGTCTAAGGTGGGAATATGGACCTATGTTTGAGCCTTCTTCCATATACGAGGACTCTATTATAGAATTATCTATCTTTACCTTATCTTCTATTGTAGAATCTTCAATCCTTGTTGAGCCTAGTATAGTGCAATTGGAACCAATCTTTGTAGATCCCTTTATTACAACATGACCAGAAATGATAGTATCTCTGCCGATTTTAACTCCTGGCTCTATGCTTACTGTATCAGGAGTTTCTATTATGACACCATCAACCATATAGGCATCATTTATTCTTTTTCTCATAATCTCTGTCGCATCAGCTAATTCCTTCTTATTGTTGATTCCATAAAAAAGACTAGGATCATCATTAATAAAGGCATGGGCAGTTTTCCCCAAATCTCTAAGGATTTTGATACAATCTGTTAAATATAGCTCATTTTGATCATTGTTAGTATCTAACTTATCAAGGGCTGCCTTCAAATCAGCTCCCCTAAATACATAAATACCAGTATTAATTTCATCTACTTCTAATTGATCATCATTTAGGTCCCTATGCTCAACTATAGCTTTAAAATTATTATCCCCATCTCTAATAATTCTTCCATAATTAGTAGGGTCTTTTACTATAGATGATAAGACTGATACACTAGCCCCACTTTTCTTGTGGTCTTTGACAAAATCTTCTAAAGCGTCTTTTTTAATTAATGGAATATCACCATTTAAAACTAGGACATCATCGTCGTCATCTATATAGTCTTTGGCAAGGGATATAGCATGCCCTGTACCGTATGGATATTCTTCGCCTATCTTTTGCTCTATTATCTTTGTATTATCGAAGATTTCTTCAAGGCTTTTCTTGTTTTTTCCAGCTATGATTATAGTCTCGCTATTATCTAGCCTACTTTCATCATAGACATATCTTATAATTTCTTTAGATAAAATCTTATGAAGGACCTTGGATGTATCAGATTTCATCCTGGTCCCCTCACCTGCTGCCATTATTATAACTTTTATCATAAATTACTCGTGGGCTATTTCTAGGGCAAGCTTCATCATATTGGTATATGACTTTTGCCTATCTTCTGCACTATCTGTAGTATTTTCTACCAATGAATCAGAAATTGTAAAGATTCCAAGTCCCTTTTTGCCATGCCTTCTTGCAGCCATATATAGACCGTAGGTTTCCATCTCTACACATAGGACTCCATATTTTTGTAGGTTTTCGAATACTTGATCTGGCATATCATTGTAGAATTGATCTGATGATTGAACTTGTCCACAGTGAGTCCTATAGCCTAGCTCTTGTGATTTTTGATAAGCTTCTATCAATAAATCAAAGTCTGGTGTTGGTGAAAAGTGTACATTACCAAACAAATTATCATTAATAGAAGATTCACTACAAGCAGATGTTGCTATTACTATATCATGTAGCTTTACATCCTTTTGCATAGAACCTGCTGTTCCAATTCTAATAATGGTATCTACATCATAAAAATCAAACAATTCATTAAAATAAATCATTGATGATGGGATACCCATTCCAGATCCCATTACAGAAACTCTCTTACCATTATAATATCCAGTAAAACCGAGCATACCCCTAGTTTCATTAAACTGACTTACATCTGTTAGAAAGTTATCAGCTATAAACTTAGCTCTTAATGGGTCTCCTGGCATCAAAACTGTTTTTGCTATTTGATCAGCACTAGTTGCTGATATATGTGGTGTTGGTATTGTCAAAATTACACTCCTTTAAATTTATTCTCTCTTATATGATAGCATTTTTTAAGAGAATTTTAAATTAATATATTTTTTAATAGTTTTTTTCTATGTCCATTATCTTATTTACTCTTTTTTGATGTCTGCCACCTTCAAAGTCTGTGCTAGCAAATTCATCAACAAGCATCCTAGCCATCTCGCTTCCTATTACCCTTGCTCCAAGGCATAGAACATTGGCATTATTGTGGGCTCTGGACATCCTAGCTGAGAAGGGTTCTGATACCGCTGCTGCTCTTATTCCCTTAATTTTATTGGCCGCTATACTCATGCCGATTCCTGTGCCACAGATTAGAATGGCGAAGTCTGCTTCACCTCCTACCACCTTGTCGCAAGCCTTTTGAGCAAAGTCACTATAGTCAACTGATTTATCTTCATAAGTTCCTACATGGTCTACCTCATGACCTAATTTCTCCAACTCATCCTTTACTACTTCTACTAAATCAAGACCACCATGGTCATTTCCTATAATATATTTCATAATTACTCCTTTAAGACTAATATACTTAATACTGGGCTCTTATCAATAAAAGAGGCAACTTGACTCATTACAATAATTTAATATAATATATTCGAATATCTCAAAAATATTTTTTACTTATATATTACTTAAGGAGAATGTATGTTCGAATTTAATTTAAATAAACATGATTACAATTACATCCACTTTATAGGTATTGGCGGAATATCTATGAGTGGTCTAGCACAACTACTAATAACTAAGGGCTATAAGGTATCTGGTTCAGATAGAGAAGATAGTGATATCATCAACCATTTGAGAAGTCTAGGAATTGAAATTTATATTGGTCAAAGAAAAGAAAATATCAAAAATCCTGACCTGGTAATTTATACCGATGCTATTCCAAGTGACAACGAAGAACTTATAGCAGCAAAGAGCCTAGGTGTACCAGTAGTAAGTCGTGGAGTTTTCTTGGGTGCCCTTATGAAAAATTACTCTACTTCCATAGCTGTATCTGGTTCTCATGGTAAGTCAACTACTACATCAATGATTTCTAAGATCTTCCTCAACTCCACTAAGGACGCTACAATTTTATTGGGTGGAGAACTTAAGGAGCTTGATGGTAATGTCAAGGTCGGTAGTGAAGACTATTTAGTAACAGAAGCATGCGAATACAAAGGCAATATCAGATACTATTATCCTCAAACAGTTATAATTTTAAATATAGATGAGGACCACTTAGATTATTATAAGGACTTAAATGATATTATTGATACCTTCAAAGAATACCTATCAAACCAAGATGAAGACTCATTAACTATAACTAACCTAAATGAAGAAAATAATAAACTAATCCTTGACTCAGTTAAGGGAAAACTCATTACCTATGGTCAAGAAAACGAAGATGCTGATTATAATGCAGTCAATATAGAGTTTGACCAATTGGGTAGACCATCTTTTGACCTTATCTTTAGGGATGGATCAAGCCACCACTTTGAGCTTGGTGTTATCGGGAGATATAACATAAATAACGCGATGGCTGCCATAGTTGCTACCTACGAAAATGGAGTAGATGTAGAAACTATTAGAGAAAATCTCAAAACCTATACAGGTCTTGATAGGAGAATGCAAGTTCTAGGAAGTGTAGATGGTACAACGATTATGACCGACTATGGCCACCATCCTTCTGAAATCAAGGTTACCCTAGATGCCCTAAAGGAGCATACCAAGGAAAAATTAATCTGTATATGGCAACCCCATACCTTCTCAAGGACTAAACTCTTATTTGATGATTTCTTAAAATGTTTCGATAGTGCTGATGAAGTAATAATTACAGATATCTATCCTGCCAGAGAAAAGTTTGATCCAAGCATCCATTCTAAGGATGTTGTTGATGCCCTTGTAAAAAAAGGAATCAACGCAAAATATATAGGTGAATTTGAAGATGCCAAAGAATACATCTACAAAGTCATCCAAAAAGATGACCTGGTAATAACTACAGGATGTGGTAACCCTGACAAGCTAGCCCATATGATTGTAGACGATCAAGAAGAAAGATAATAGGTAAAGTAAAAAGACCCCTCAGAGGGTCTCAGAGCGTCGACAAATCCACTAATAGATCGGATTTATCGGCGCTTTTTCTGTCTGCATTCTTAAAATTATCAGTTTTTCAAAAAATAACGTAAATTTATCTAAAATTGGAGGAATACCTCCTCCGTTATGGTCTAAT
>JALEUV010000038.1 GCA_022780515.1 Anaerococcus sp.
GTGCTATTAACTATAATGGCATCACTTGCTCAACAAGAAAGTCAATCTTTATCACAAAACGTAAAGCTTGGATTTCAGTTTAGATTTAAGCAAGGAAAGATATCAGTTAATCATAATAGGTTTTTAGGATATACAAAGGATGAGAATGGAAATCTTGTAATAGAACCAACTGAAGCTATAACCATAAAAATAATATTTCTAGAATTTTTAGAAGGATCAAGTTTAAGAGATATTGCAAAAGGTCTTGAAAAAGATAATATCCTCACAGGAGCAGGAAGAAAAAAGTGGATTCCATCGAGTGTAAGGAGAATTCTTACAAATGAAAAATATATGGGAGATGCCTTATTACAAAAGACTTATACCGTAGACTTTCTAAACAAGACAAGGGTAAAAAATGATGGTATTGTACCTCAGTACTATGTACAAGATAGTCATGAGGCGATTATCCCAAAGAATATTTTTATGAAAGTGCAAGACGAATTAACTAGAAGAGCTAATATTAATGGAAATAGCAACAAGAAAAGAATTTATAGTAGTAAGTATGCCTTATCTAGTTTAATAAAATGTGGAAAGTGTGGAGAAATTTATAGACGTGTAGTGTATACAAATAGGGGAGTAAAAGTACCAGTTTGGAGATGCTTAACAAGAATAGAAGAAGGACCTCATACATGTGATGCAGAAACTTTATCTGAAGAATTAATTCAAGAAAAAGTGCTAGAAGCAATTAATAAAATAATTGATGGAAAAGAAAAGATAAAGAGTATTATAAAAAGTAATATTGAAAAAGCCTTAATAAAAAAATCAGGTAATGAGATAATAAAGCTTAATCAAAAGATGCTAGACATTCAAAAGGAAGTATTGAAAAAAGCAAATGCAAAGGAAGATTATACAGATTTAGCATTAAGGTTAGAAGAATTAAGAGAAGAGAAAAATGAAATCATGCTTAAGGAAGTAGAGAATGAAAGCTTGAAAGAAAGATTAAAAGAGATGAAAGAATTTCTCGAAGAAAAAGAAATTAAGGTTGATAGATTTGATGATGTACTAGTAAGAAAATTAATTGAAGGAATTGAGATAAATGGAAATACTCTCCTAGTTGAATTTAAGTCAGGAATTAAAATAGAAGTTAAATAGACTAAAGACTCTACATATAAGTAGGGTCTTTTTTTGTGTATAATATAATTAATAATACACATATAGGTCTTGACCTGCCCGTTGGGGACAGTGTTATCCTTTAATCAAAGGAGGTAGATAACCATGTTAAGAAGTGAAATTCAAAAAATAACGGGATTAACTAGGAAGGCAATAGAATATTATGAGGATAAGGGACTTATAAATCCTCAGAAATCTGATAATGGTTATAGAGACTATAGTACTAAGGATTTGGAAATTTTGAAAAAGGTATCTATATTTAGAAAATTAGGAATGAGTATATCAGATATTGAACAGTGTATAAATTCAAGAGGGGATACTTTGTCTTCTGTCTTAAGAAAAAAGCAATATCAATTAGAACTTGATAAAAAAAGAAAAGTAATACTAGAAATGATTGTTAAAGGTGAAAGTAATGAACTAATTAATGAGAAGGTTTCATCGCTTGATGCGGAAGAAACTATCTATGAAAAACTAGAAAATGCTTTTCCAGGTTATTTCGGACAAATGATATTTGCTGCTTACCAACCATTTTTAAATGAGCCATTAGAAAATGACGAAAAGAATTCCTTTTATAAATATATAGATTATCTTGATAGGCTTCCTTCGTTTGAATTAACTGAAGAAGAGAAAAAATACATTGAGAAGATTAGCTCACCCTATGATATGAAAACCTTAAAGGATGTAAATCAGGCTAAAATCGATGCCATTGAGAATCCAGAAAAGTGGATAAAAGATAATGAAGATGTAATTTCTCAATATGAAAGCTATAAAAATAGTGAAGAGTATCAAAATAGCATGATGAAACAAATCCAGGATAAGCTTAAAAGCTTCATGAAGGAAAATCAATATTATGAAATAGCCATTCCACTTATTAGAAAATTTAGCAAAAGCTATGATGAATACTATAAGAAGTTGCTAAAGGCAAATGAACATTATATAAATAGTAAAAATATATAAGCATCTACTTGTATTTATTGGTATTTTTATATGGTAAATATAGAAAGGTTAAAAATTAAGAGTAATAGTTTCAGAGCGTGTATTACATAGAAATATTGAAAAATTTGATATGTTTCTGAATACGTGCTAGTATAAAAGCCCCTATGATATGTTTGCCAATACGACAAAAATACTAAAAAAGTCAATGATATGTTTGCGAAAACGTAAAAATAGACTTTTTATCCATAGTGTCGACAGTGTCGACTCGAGGCACGTGGAAGATATAGCGTTGATACAAAAGATATAAATTTAGAAATCCTGCATTTCAAGCAGTTTTATAAGCATTTTGTCTTCGATAAAGATGAAGAAGGATACGTCAAAAAGACTCAAAAAACTACATGGACGTAAGAGTAGTTTTGCAACTGGTTTGAGGAGACACAAAGAAAAATATAATAATATAAAACCCATTTTATACTTTCTACAAGAGTAGCTTAAATAAGGCTGCTCTTTTTTTAGGTATGACGGGCATGTTCTAATGCTAAGGTGAAAATCCCTACAGAGCGTAGTTGCCAACGAATCTAATAGCGACCCCGAAGTTTCACATGGCAACATCTAGGAGAGAAGAACGGGTAGCGAAATCGTGGCTTTACGAACAGGAAGAGAATATAAGGCGTAACAGGTGGGCAAGCTAGCCTAAGATAGCAAAGACCCAAAAGGTAAGCGTAAACCCAAAGCGTAAATTCTGCAAGTAAACGATGAAAGTATTATGGCTTATCCCGTGAGCTCTCATAGACGATACAGTAGTAACAACGAACTATGAGAAGTCAGCAGACTCCATAGTAGCGAGGAAATTTCTGTAATGGAAATGGAGCGAAGGGAGGAACAAT
>JALEUV010000040.1 GCA_022780515.1 Anaerococcus sp.
CAAACTACCAGCTAAGCTGGTAGTTTTGATTGAATTTATTATTTAAAATAAATCATTCTCCCTTCTTCAAAGTCTTCAATATAGGTATCCATATTAAATACTTTTTTGAATACCTCTTTATCCAAGACTTCTTTGGTTGACCCTTGCCTATAGATCTTTTTATTATCTATTAGAATAATTTTGTCGGCGAATCTTTCTATTAAGCCTATTTGATGGAGACTTATAAGGCAAGTTAGTTTTAATTTGTGGGTTAAGTCTTTTATTATTTTCATTATGTCGTATTGGTTTTTAAGATCTAAGGCAGATACGGGTTCATCTAAAAGGAGAATGTCAGGATGTTTGACCAGGGCTTGACCTATAAAGACTTTTTGAACTTCTCCCCCGCTTAGTTTGTTTATATATTTATTTTTAAAGTCATTTAGTTTTAGGAGGTCGAGAATTTTTTCTACATCTTTTTTGTCCTCATCTTTTATCTTTAAGGATAAGTCATTTACTTTTCCAAGCATTATAGTCTCAAAAACTGAAAATTTTATCTTTGAATTTATATTCTGATTCAGATAAGATATCTTACCTTCTGTTTTTATCTGACCATGGTAAGATTTTAATCCACTTATGGCATTTAGGATGGTGGACTTGCCAGAGCCATTTCTTCCCATAAGGACAGTTAGTTCTCCCTTGTTTATTTTAAAGGATACATTGTCTATTACTTTTTTATCTTCGTAGGATATGGTTAAATTTTCTGCCTTAATCATATTTCCTCCTTAGTAAAAAGATAAATATCAAAGGAAGACCTAGGAGGGATGAGATGATTCCTATAGGTAGGATGGATCCTGGTCTTAGGGCCTTTGATAGGAGGGAGGATATGGTTAGAAGTATCCCACCCAGGATAGCTGCTCCTATGAGATAGTACCTCTGGTCTTCCCCAAAGGACTTTCTAGCAAGATGGGGAGCGATAATCCCAATAAAGCCAATGACCCCTGCAAAGGATACTGATAGGGCGCTAAGTACTGATACTATTATGAAGGATTTAATCTTGAGGGTCTTTACATCAACGCCTAGGGCCTTGGCCCTCTCTTCACCAAACTTAAGGGCTGTTAGCCTATGGCTATCCTTAAAGACTAGGATAAAGGCGAGTATTAGCACTAGTCCCAGAAGGATAATTTGCTCCCACTTGGTATTGGATACTGATCCAAAGAGCCAAAATACTATAGAAGATAGGGTTTCATCTGTGGATAGGTATTGGCTAAGGCTAGTAAGGGAGTCAAAGAAAAATTTGACCGCAATGCCTGCTAGGATCATGGAAGATGTTTGAGCAAAGCTCTTCTTTGAGAAAAAGTAGACAAAGGCTATGGCTACTAGGGCAAAGCTAAGGGCTGCGAAGGGGATAATGGTAAGGGAAAATCCCAATAGCAAAAATAGGGCTGCTCCAAAGCCTGCAGCAGAGCTTACTCCCAGGGTAAAGGGGCTAGCGAGGGGGTTATCCAATATGGTTTGCATGATAGCCCCACTAAGGCCAAGGATCATCCCAACTATAAGGCTTGTGGTCATTTCTGGTAGCCTTATCCTAAGGAGGATGGTCTTTTGGAGGTCACTTAGGGCTAGGATATCGGCTATACCAAGCTCGCTTGCCCCCACAAAGAGGTCCACAAAGCCTATAAGGCAGGCTAAAATACCTAGGACTAGGATCTTTTTGCTCTTACTCATAGGATGCAAACCAGGTTCCTTCAAGCTCTATTGGCATAAAGAGCTCATAGAATTCTTTGAGGTCAGCCTCTGGGTCTAGGTCCTTGAAGGCTTCTGGATCAAAGATCTTGGCAAGTCTCTCGTAGGAATAGAAGTCGCTCATATCCCTTGCCATATTATGACCTAGGGCATAGATTTTTTTGTTTTGGATAGCAGATAGCTTATCCCAGCCAGTCCTGGTCATATACTTGGATAGTTTCTCCCTAATCTCATCTTCGCTTACATCAAATCCCATATGGAGGCTATCTTCCCTATCTAGCCAGGATGATCCAGTTATAATTATGATATCAGGGTCCTTGCTTAGGACAAATTCCTCAGCTACAGGGGTTGCCTCCTCATCTCCTAGGACTTCTCCTGCTATATTGTAGCCACCTGCATCATTAACCATCTTGCCCCACATTTTTTCATTGCCATAGGAGTTGTCATAAGAAAGCTCACCACTATAGCCAATTTCTATGTAGACAGAAGGCTTATCTTCCTTATCCTTTACTGTCTTTCTTACGAGGTCAGTCTTTTCCTTGTAGAAGGCATTTAGCTTATCTAGGTTTTTGTCAAGACCTGTAGCCTTGGCTACGATTTCGGTTGATTTGATATGCTCATCAAAGTCTTGGTTGTGGTAGTTTATGTAAATTATCGGTATATCAATCTTATCTTCTATGGAATCAAGCTGAGCTTTATAGGATACAGGGGCTATGATGCCATCAGCTCCAATGGATAAGATGTCTTCTACTGAGAAGTCATTATCGGCAAAGTCTGCCACCCTTTTTATCTTGTCAAGCTCAGGTATCTTTTCTACTAGTCTTGTGTAGAGGTCGTTTCTGTGGATCCTAAGGCCATCATCCATAGCAGCAAGTTTGGTATGGAAATTATCCTTGTCGAGGTAGAGCATGGTCATAAGAGGCCCTCCTGAGCCTGATCCTTGGACGATGATATTTTCTAGGGGCTTATCTAGGTTAATCTTGCGACCAAGGATATCTTCGATTTCGATTGAGCCTTGGGCCTTTTCACTTTCTTTGCTGGTAGTAGATGAGCAAGCTGTTATTAGAAAAACTACAGCTAGTAGCAAGAATAATTTATTCAGATTTTTTTTCATACTCTTCTCCATATATTTTATCTAATTTTTTGAAGGCTTCTTTTATTGAAATATTATCGACACGAGCTAGTTCTAGTGCTGACTGGTATTCTGGGTAGACGTAGGTCTTATCCTTGTGGAAGGCCCTTTTGTAGGTTAATTTTATGCCCTTGTAGGATATATTTACAAAGTCACGATCTAAGATATCTCTTGTTACTTCAAATTTCCTTATTCCTATGCTTGTAGAGTTTTCGAAGATTATATCTTCTATGGTTTCGAGATTTTCCCTATCGCATAGGACAGAAAGCTTGTAGGCGGGGCGGTTTTTCTTCATATAGATCGGGGTATAGTAAACATCCCTAGCATAGTCCATAAGTTTATCCATAAGATAGCCAAGGAGCTCTCCACTACTATCGTCTATATTTGTTTCAGCCAAGATTAGGCTTTTTTTTTACTTTTGACTTCCATAATCCTCAAGATATTGGTAGACTTTTCAAAGTCCTTGTTGCCTGCTCCAAGGCCGATCTTGCCTATAGAAAATTCTCCCAGGGTCTCTCCATTATTGAAGTACTTTACTAGGGCCATGCCAGTTGGGGTAATGTGCTCACCATATTCATCTATGATAGATAGACTAAGGTCGCTATCTCTTAGGATATTCGCAACTGCTGGTACTGGTATAGGCATATAGCCATGGGCACATTTTTGTTGGCCTACGCCTTCATAGAGCTTGGAGAAATAAATATTGTCCACGCCTAGGTCTTCTAGGAGGACACAAGCACCAACTATATCAATTATGGAATCAACTGCTCCCACCTCGTGGAAGTGGACTTCGTCTTTGCTTATGCCATGGGCCTTGGATTCGGCTTCGGCTATGATATCAAAGATCCCCAGGGCATCGGTCTTGACCCTATCTGAAAGAGTTGAAGAATTGATGATATTTTCTATGTCCTTGATATTCCTGTGGACGTGGCTATGGTGGTCGTGATGATGCTCATGAGAATGCTCATGATCGTGGTTATGATGTTCGTGATCATGGTGGTGGTCATGATTATGCTCGTGATCGTGGTGATGATGGTCGTGGCCTTCTCCCTCTAGGATAACATCAAAATTATAGGCATCGATACCATTTTTCTTGACCCTATCAAAGACTAATCTGTAGCCATCTAGTCCCAAAGACCCTATGGCTTCTTCTAAGACTTCCTTAGATGCTCCTAGGTCAAGTAGGGCTCCTATAGTCATATCTCCTGCAATTCCTGAATACATTTCAAAATATAAGTCCATTATTTCTCCTCTATAAGTTTATTTATTTGGCAGGCAGCATAGGCTGCTCCATAGCCATTGTCGATATTTACAACTGATATTCCTTCGGCACAAGTTGATAGCATGGTCAAAAGTGCGCTTACTCCCTTAAAGGATGCCCCATAGCCAACGGAAGTTGGAACGGCTATGATTGGCTTATTGACAAGTCCTGCTATTACAGTACCTAGGGCGCCCTCCATGCCGGCTATGGCTATTATGACATTGGCATTTCTTATTTCATCTATTTTATTTATGAGCCTATGGAGGCCAGAGACCCCAACATCATAGTGCCTATCGACCCTTGCTCCAAAAAATTCGGCTGTTATGGCAGCTTCTTCTGCTACAAAGAGGTCTGCAGTACCACCTGTGCAGATGGCAATCCTCCCTATTTGCGCTCTCTCATCAAAGTCTAGGGAGATAATCCTTGCTACCTTGTTGTAGGTAACTTGGTCAATCTCTTTTTTTACTAGCTTATATTGCTCTTCGCTGCACCTTGTCCCTATGACACTTTGCTTTCTTTCATAGAAGGCCTTAAAGATTTCTATTAGGGTAAAGTCCTCCTTTCCCTGACAGAAGATGGTCTCTGGAAATCCCCTCCTCTCCTTTCTTTGGAAGTCGAGCTTAGCTATATCTATATCCTTAAAATTAAAGTCCTTGAGATAGGCTAATCCCTCATTTATGGACATGGTTCCTGATTTTATTTTTTCTAGAAATTCTCTATCTTTCATTGTGCCAACCATGGATTAAGTCTTACCTTATCATTATCTTTTAGGACTTCATCCATTGACCCTGATCTGTATCCTTCCAAATCTAGGTTTATATAGGTAAAGCCAAGCTCCTTTAGCTCTCTTGTGATTTGATCAAGATTTTCCATTATTATAGGGAAGTCGTCTCTTTCGACTTCAATCCTTGTATTATCCCCGTATAGCCTGATCCTTACGTTCTTAATACCGAGATTTTTGATAAGGAATTCACCCCTATCTATGGCATCAAGCATCTTAGTATTGATCCTACTATTGTAGGGAAATCTTGTTGCAAGGCATGGAGAAGAAGGTCTCTTATAGACTGATATACCGAGTTCTTTGGCATAATCCCTCACCATTTGCTTAGTAAAGCCAGCTTCCTTCAAGAGGGAGACTACTCCCTTGTCATTGAGAGCTTTGAGTCCTGGCCTAAAGACCTTGTAGTCATCTAAGTTTGACCCATCAAGGACATACCTATATCCTAGCTTATCTTTTAGCTTGAAGGCCTCTTCAAAGAGGAAGTTCTTACAATGGTAGCACCTATCTATTGGATTATCTAAGATGGCCTCATTATCGAAGACAGATATATCCGCCTCATATAACTTAACCTTCATTTCCTTGGCTAAGTCTTGGGCATTTTCCAAGTCCCCACTTGGTGTTGTCTCTGTCTTATATATTATAGCGACAATATCGTTTTCTTTTTTTCTATACATTGATGCGAGTTTGAGGATTAGTGACGAGTCGACTCCACCAGAAAAAGCTAGGACAGCTCCTCCATCTAGGTACTTGCTTACAAGCTTATTTAATTTTTCTTTTTTATTTTCGTAAATTTCCATATGTGTCCTTCCTAATCTAAACAAAATAAAATGGCTTGCTAAAAAGCACTAGATCCCTTACATAGATCTAATGATTTACTTTAACAAACCTTCATGATTTTTATATAGTTTCAACTAAATTTTATAGCTTCATGCTTATTTTATAATAGCACAAAAAATTTTTAAGGTCAATAATATTATGTGTTAGAATAGTAACTAAGGAGATGGAAATGAATATAGTAGTTATAGATGGTCAAGGTGGCTCAATAGGAGCATCCTTGGTTGAAAAAATTAAAAATAGAGATAAGAGTGTTAAGGTTTGTGGCTTGGGTGTAAATTATTTTGCTAGCACGGCCATGAAAAAGGCTGGGGCAGATATCACGGCGACAGGGGAAAATGCCATAAAGGTCAATGCCAAAGATGCTGACTTTATCCTAGGTACAACAGGGATAATTATAACAAATTCCCTTCAAGGAGAGATAAGTCCCAAGATAGCCAAGGCCTTAGCCAAGTCTAATGCAAGTAAGATTCTGATTCCTTTTGATTGTTCCAACACAATAATCATAGGGAGCTCAGATAAGAGCCTAGAAGAAAATATAGACAGGGCTGTGGATAAACTCTTTGAACAAATGGAAAATAAAAAAGCCTTATAATAAGGCTCTATGTAAATAGCCCCCAAAGGAGCTATACATAAACAATGTATCTCAGTGTTAACGATACTTGTAATGCATAATTATTGTACTTAAATATCAGAAAATTTCAATTTAGAAGAAAGTAGGACTTATGGAAAACAAAGGAAAAAAATTGATAGCTATAGCGATTACTGTCCTTGTAGTAATGATGGCAGCCTTTAGCAAGGATATGGCAGCTAATAAGGAAAATATGGAAAACAAATACATAGATCAAATTATGGATATGTCTTTCGCAAGGCAAGAAGTACTCCAAGGATCTAATCAAAATCAAAAGATAAAAATAATAGAAGTAAATGGTGTAATCCAATCGGACTATGCTGCTGATATGATAGTAAAAGACTTAAAGCAATCTCGTGAAGATGAGAGTGTAAAGGGGGTAATCCTCAAGGTAAATTCACCAGGAGGCTCTGTCTATGCATCAGAAAAAATAGCTAATCAAGTCAAAAAACTAAAAAATGCTGGCAAGCCTATCTATACAGTCATGGAAGAGTTTGCAGCTAGTGGAGGCTATTATATATCAGCACCAACAGATAAAATCTATGCCTCAAACGAAACCTGGACTGGCTCAATTGGTGTAATAATATCTTCCGTTTCTCTAGGAGGTCTTTTTGAAAAATATGGCATCAAGGAGCAAAATGTAACATCAGGCGCCCTAAAGGATGCCGGAAGCTCAGGCCATGATATGAGGGAGGATGAGAAAAAATACTACCAAGGCCTAGTTGATAGTGCCTACCAAAGATTTGTAGAGCTCGTAGCAGATGGACGAAAGATGAGCAAGAGTGATGTCAAAAAACTTGCCGATGGTAGGGTCTATGATGGATCTCAAGCCATAAAAAACGGCCTAATAGATGAGATAGGAGATTTAGATAAGGCTATAGGAGCTATGACAAGCGAGCTAGAATTAGAAGATCCCCTAGTTATAAAAAACCAAGAAAACTCTGGATTCTTTGGCTCTATCTTTTCTAAAATATCCGACTTGAGAAACTCTTCCAAGTCAGATCTTCAGATATTAAATGATATGCTCAAGGACAATGAACCTAGGCCAATGTACCTAATGGGAGGCTACCATGAGTGAGCTTAAGACCTATGAGGACCAAATAAGAGAGAGGGACTACAGATTTGCTTATGGGGGATTTTTCCTTAGGCTTATGGCCTATTTGATAGATATCCTGGTAGTATCTTCTATCTTTCAAATAATAAGCGCTATGGTCTATATCGATCCAGACCTAAACTTTTTTGGCTTCCCTATAAGAACCTTAGTAAAGCTTGCTATAACTTTGCTTTACTTCTTTCTTATGACCTATATCACCAAGGGGAGGACCCTCGGAAAATATATCCTAGGTCTTAGGGTTATATCCCTCACATCTGATAGGCTAAGTCTATCTCAAATTTTCCTAAGGGAAGTCTGTGGGAGGTTTGTCCAAGACAAGATCAAAATTATCTACCTCTTTGTAGGTATTTCTCCCAAGAAACAAAGCGTCTTCGATATGCTCCTAGATACGACAGTGGTCAAAGAAAATATTTTTAAGGCCTTGTATGAAAAATAAAACACGTCAATATTTCTAGAAAATCGCCCTGATTTGCTAAAATAAGCTCTTTGGGGTGATTTTTCTTTTTCTTTTAAAAACCACAATATATGGTATGATAATAAGCATAGGAATTAAAAAAATACTATATATTGTATTATCAAAGATTATTAATAGTGAAGATTATTAAGATAGATTTATAAATTATCAAGGGAGGCCTTATGGAAATTATTAAGAGAGATGGGAAGAAAGTGCAGTTCGAAAGGTCCAAAATTGAAGTAGCTATATCGAAGGCCTTCAACTCAGTTGGATCCATGATTAGTAAAGAAGACCTAGAAGAAATATCAGCCAAGATAGTAGAGACTATCAAGAATAAGTATCCAGCAGAACATATAGTTACAGTAGAAGAAGTCCAGGACCTAGTCGAGCTAACCCTCATAGATGAGAAATACTATAGGGAAGTCAAATCCTATATCCTCTATCGTGCCAAGCACAATATGGACAGGAAGGTCATAGGAGACTTTGCTGAATATATTACCGACAAAAAAATTATTGATCTTATATCCAAGATCCAAGACAAATTTGACAATCAAAGATATCCAATAGAATCTCTCTTCTTTAAATTTGAGTCCTTTCTAAAGGAAAATATGAATGAGGAAGACATCCTAGATGCTTTAATAAGGGCAGCCAGCGAGCTAACTAGCAAGGAAGCTCCTGATTGGGAGATAATCGCAGCTAGGTTTATGATGTATGAGATTAACAGGGAAATCGAGGCCAATGAGCAAAGGTATGACCTAGTAGACTTTAAGTCAAAGATTAAGTTCTTGACAGAAAATGGTCTTTACGGCCCTTATATCCTAGAAAACTATTCAAGTGAAGACATAGACGAACTTGAAAATTATATGGATTTTACTAGGGATGATATCTTTACCTACTCAGGCTTAGATTTAGTCAGGAAGAGATACCTCATTAAAAACCATAGGGGAGATATATTGGAGAGAGTACAAGAGATGTTTATGGGTATAGCCATGCACCTAGCTATACCAGAAAAGGACAGGGTGGCCTTTGCCAAGAGAGTCTACGACATCCTATCAACCCTTAGGGCAACCATGGCAACACCAACTATGACCAACGCCAGAAAGCCTTACAACCAACTATCATCTTGCTTTGTAGATACAGTTCCAGACACCCTCAAGGGAATCTACAGGTCCATAACCAACTTCGCAGAAGTATCTAAGCATGGTGGAGGCATGGGCTTATACTTTGGTAAGGTCAGAGCCAATGGATCAGATATAAGAGGCTTTGAAGGAGTAGCAGGTGGAGTTATCCGTTGGATAAGACTTGCTAACGACACAGCGGTAGCAGTAGACCAACTAGGAGTTAGACAAGGAGCAGTGGCAGTTTACCTTGATATATGGCATAAGGATATACCAGAGTTTTTGACATTAAGAACCAATAACGGTGATGATAGGATGAAGGCCCACGATGTATTTCCAGCTATATGCGTCCCAGACCTCTTCTGGAAACTATGTAGAGATAATATAAATGCTGATTGGCATATGTTTGACCCTCATGAAATTGTCAAAAAATATGGCAAGGCCCTAGAGGATACCTATGGAGAAGAATTCGAAGACTTCTACAAAAAACTAGTAGAAGATAGTGAAATCTCAAGAAGGGTAATGAAGGTAAAGGACCTGGTAAGACTTATCATAAAGTCTCTAACAGAAACTGGAACACCCTTTGTCTTCAATAGGGATATAGTAAATAGGATGAACCCTAACAAGCACAAGGGCATCATCTATTCATCAAACCTCTGCACAGAAATTGCCCAAAACATGAGTCCTTCTGAAACCATATCTACAGAGATAGTAGATGAAAATGGGGATAAGATAATAGTAAATAAAACCAAGCCTGGGGATTTCGTTGAGTGTAACCTAGCAAGCATAACCCTAGGCAAGGTCGATGTAAACAATGAGGCAGAGCTAGAAGAAACAGTCAGAACCATAGTAAGGGCCCTAGACAACGTAATCGACCTCAACTACTACCCAACCCCTTATGCAGAAGTAACCAACAAAAAATACAGGGCAATTGGCCTTGGCACTAGTGGCTACCATCATATGCTAGTACAAAATGACATCAGATGGCAAGACGAAGAAGCTCATAGCAAATTAGTAGATAGGGTCTATGAGGACATAAACTACTATGCTATCAAAGAGTCCCTAGAAATCGCCAAGGAAAAAGGATCCTACGACTACTTTGAAGGATCTGATTGGCAAAGTGGAGCCTACTTTGACCTAAGAGACTACAAGTCAGATAGGTGGAATAAACTAAGAGAAGAGATTAAAGAATATGGCCTTAGAAATGGCTACCTAATGGCCATAGCTCCAACCGGATCTACATCAATCATAGCAGGCACTAGCGCTGGAGTAGACCCTATCATGAATAGGTACTTCATAGAAGAAAAGAAGGGTGCCATAGTACCAAGAGTTGCACCAGGCCTTACAACCAAGACCTTCTGGCTCTACGAAAATGCCCACGATATAGACCAAAACATTTCAATGAGAATGGCAGGAGTAAGGCAAAGGCACATAGACCAAGCCCAAAGCGTTAATATCTATATAACAACCAACTTCACCATGAGACAACTACTAAATATCTATATAACAGCTTGGGAATCAGGAGTAAAATCAATCTACTACGTGAGAGGTAAATCACTAGAAGTAGAAGAATGCGACTCCTGCGCAAGCTAAAAGAGAGGCTGACCACGAGAGTGGTCGTCTTTTTCTTGAAAAAATTAAAGACTAGGATTAAGGGTAAAAAAACATAAAGATACAGAAGATAGGAGATTAAAAGAGCCTTATAGATATAAAAAGTAATAAAAAATTAATTTCAATAAAACTTACTGCTTGGCAATACTAAAAATCTCCTGATAGTAATTAAAAAAGACATATATCTTATTCAAAATTAAAAATCTAAATACCTATACCCTCATAAAAGAAAACCTACCTATGGCTATTAAATTGTCATCATCATCAAACACATCACAATCAACATTAACTATCTGTCTTCCTAATTTCCTTAATTTACATTTTGCATAGAGGTATTTTGTATCTGATGCGGGCCTTAGGAAATTAGTTTGGCCATCTACTGTTACAATTTTCGAATCTCCTAAGGCTTCTGTAGCGATTCTCCCTGCGGCATTATCTATTAAGGACATAGTTACTCCGCCGTGGACTACGCCATTTACATTAAGGCAATAGTCCTCTATGGGTACTCTTGTTATAGTGTCATTATTTTTATCTTTAATAAATTCCATTTTTAAATAATCAAAAAAATTCATATTACCTCCCAAATAATATTATATTCCTTTAATCAACT
>JALEUV010000087.1 GCA_022780515.1 Anaerococcus sp.
CGCATTGATTGGCAGCAGTGGCTCCTCCCCACAAGAAATCTTCTCTAAAAGTCATTACTTCCTCCTAAATAAATAAAAAGTTAAATACTAATAGTCACACTATTGAACTTATTAGAATTTAACTTTTAAAATTAATTAACTTTCTATTTTAGCTTGTTTTTCAAGAGCTTTTGCACTTATCTTCATAAATGGCAAATACAATAATACTCCTAAAATTATTATTACGAGCTGAACTAATACTGCTCTTATGTCAGCCCCAGTGGCTAGATAGGCATTTAATAAAGGTGGAGTTGTCCAAGGAACCATAACTGTTACCTTATTAATAAACCCTATTGCAGTAGCAATATAAGCTATTACAATTCCAATAACTGGTGTTAAGACAAACGGAATCATCATAGGTAAGTTAAATACAATTGGAAAACCAAATATTACAGGTTCATTTATATTAAATATTCCTGGTAAAACTGAAAGCCCTGCTATTTGTCTATATTGTTTGTTTTTTCTAAAAAAGATAAATATAGCAATTAATAAGCATATAGTTGATCCTGTTCCACCTATCATTCCAAAAGTAGGTATAAATGTTCCATTGATAATGTGTGGTATCTCTTGACCACTACTTGCAGCCGCCATATTCTCATTCATATTTACTAAAAGCAAAGGATCAAGTATTGTACCATTTACTACAGTTTGGTGGATTCCAAGAGTGAACAGGAAATTACCAGTACTATATATAAGTAGTGTACCTAAAAGAGAAGTATTTATTTTTCTTAATGGTTCTTGAATCATTGTTGCTATTAAAGTAATTAAATCTTTATCAAATAGAGCAAATAAAGCAAAAGATACTAAAGAAAATATAAGGAGAGTTAATATAGAAGGTATTAAGTTATTAAATGAATTGTTTACGGCTGGGGGAACATCTCCTCCTATATTTATTTTAAGTTGCTTAGTATTAGATAACCTTATAAATACTTCTGTTGCCAAAAGTCCTATTATAATTCCACCAAACATTCCTGTAGTTCCTAAGTTTGTATAGGACAATAATCCAAAAGCTTGAATGGTTTCTTGATTTATACCAGTTACAGATATTAATTGTGGCATCATAATTATAAGTGCAGAAATTGAAATCATAGACGCAGCAATCTTGTATTCAAAATTCTTGTTTGTAGACAAAGTGTACCCTACTAAGCCACAAATAAGTAATCCAGACATATTCAACGTTGCATTTTGAATTGATATAGCCCAATACTGTGCTACTTGTATTTGTGATTCATTTAAAATTTTAGGTAAAATTACTGAATTTACCAAAACTGCTATTCCTGCTAAAATAAATAAAGGTAGCATTATAGCAAAAGCATCTCTAAGTGATCTCAAATGAACTTGAGCACCAAACTTCAATGATATTTCTGTAAATTTATCAGTAAATGATTTTGATTTTGTATTTGTCATCTTATTTCAAGGTCCTTTCCGTTAGATTCATATACTTGCTTTATATAGTTAAAGCTCTTCTTTTTTACTCTTTTCAGATCTCTCAAATCGTGATTTCCCCTATTTACATAAACAGTCCCATATCTCTTTTCCATATCACCAGATGATGATAATATATCAATAAGTCCCCATCCGAGATAGCCTAAACAATCTACACCCATATTTATAGCTTTTAGCATAGCTTCTATATGAGATTTATAGTAGCTTATTCTTAAATCATCCTCTATTAATTCACCTTCCTTATATTCTTCCCTAATACCAATTCCATTTTCAAAAATAAATAAAGGAAGGTTACATCTATTATATATATCAAGCATAGATATTAATAACCCATCAGGGCCTGCAAGAATATAGGCAAAGACCTCGACTTTGATAAGTATGGTGGACTTGTTTCATCATCCAACGGCGCCAATGTCTACGATATGAAGAACAAAAAATCAATCATAAACCATTATTTGGATAAGGACCTGGCCCAAGAAATGATAGACTTTGGCAAGGAGTTGGGACTTGATCTAATAATTAATAAGGACGGGAAAATTTTGGTTGAAAAGGAAGACACCTACTCCCTAGATTTCCTTAGGAAAAAGAACAAGATGGAAGTCGTCC
>JALEUV010000107.1 GCA_022780515.1 Anaerococcus sp.
TTTTGAAGTGTAGCTGGTTTGTATAGGTATGCTGCTGCTTGTCTTCTAGTGTGAAGTGTGTTCTTTTTGCCTAGTGTAATCATTTTGTCAGCCATTTTTTGTGCTTCTTTAGCTCTAGTTACAGTAGTTTCGATTCTACCATTATCAAATAATGATTGCACAAGATTTCTAAGCATAGCATCTCTATGGTCACTTCTTCTACCAAGTTTTCTTTTTTTGGCCATACTTTCCTCCTATTCGTCCTTTAGACTTAATCCTAATTCGGCAAGTTTTTCTTTGACTTCTGTTAGTGATTTCTTACCGAAGTTTTTAATTGATTTAAGGTCTGATTCGCTTACTTTAGTTATATCACCGACTGTGTGCATTCCTGCTCTTTTTAGACAGTTGAACGATCTTAATGAGATGTCTAGTTCTTCTATAGTCATGTCTAGATCTTCATTTACTTCTTCAGTTTCTTCTATTTCTTCTTCAACTTGTTCTTCTTCAGGTGGGAACTTTTGGTTTGGTAGTTCTTTGAAGAAGGCGAAGTCCTCGATTAGGATTGAGGCTCCTTGGCTTAGGGCTTCTTGTGGACTAATTGTTCCATTGGTCCATACTTCAAGTATTAGTTTATCATAGTCAGTTCTTTCACCAACTCTGGTGTTTTCTACTGTGAAGTTTACCTTTTCTACTGGTGTAAATGATGAGTCTATTGCTATAGCCCCTATTGGATCACTTTCTTTTTTGTTTTCTTCGCTTATCCTGTATCCTCTTCCATCTGTAACATCCATAGCTATGAATAGTTTGGATTTTTCATTAACTGTAGCTATATAGTGGTCAGGGTTTGCTATTTCGATTTCTGCATCGGATTTTATATCCTTAGCTGTAACTATCTTAGGTCCTTCTATATCTAAAAATAGAGTTATATCGTCTTCGGTGTGTTTTACTAGATTTAGACCTTTAATATTTAGAACTATTTCAGGTACGTCTTCTACTACTCCACTTATTGTAGAGAATTCGTGTAGGACTCCTTCTATAAGTATTTTTGATACGCTAGAACCGGGTAAGGATGATAATAGCACCCTTCTCATACTGTTTCCAATGGTTGTACCATATCCTCTCTCGAGTGGATATAAAGCAAATTTTCCGTAGTTTTCTTCTTCTTTTATATCCAAAATTTGTATACTTGTATCTAGTTTTTCGATCATGGTAACTCCTTAGTTCTAACTTAGTTTCTACCTATTTAGAGTAGAACTCAACGATCATACGTTCTTCAACAGGAATGTCGATATCTTCTCTAGTTGGGAATCTATCTACTGTTACTTTTAGCTTTTCTAAATCTGTACTTAACCATTCAACTACACCAAATGAAGCATTTACTTCTTTGATAGCTTTGAATAGTGGGCTAGTTTTTGATTTTTCACGTACTTCTATTACATCTCCCTCTTCTATAAGGTATGATGGGATGTCTACTTGTTTACCATTTACTGTTAGGTGTCCATGAGTTACTATTTGACGAGCTTCTCTTCTTGTTCTTGCAAGACCTGATCTAAAGGCAATGTTGTCTAGTCTTCTTTCGCAAAGGATTATAAGTTGCTCACCTGTTTGACCCTTCATTTTTGTTGCCTTGTCGTAGTAACCTCTAAATTGTTTTTCGCTTACTCCGTAAATGAATTTTGCTTTTTGTTTTTCTCTTTGTTGTAAGCCGTATTCAGAAAGTTTTGCCCTTCTGTTTGGAAGAGCTCTCTTGCTCTCTCCTGTATAACCTAGGTAGGCTGGAGAAATCCCTAAAGCTCTTGCTTTTTTGTATACTGGATCTTTTGATACTGCCATAATCTCTCCTTATTAAACTCTTCTTCTCTTTGGAGGTCTAGCTCCGTTGTGTGGGATAGGTGTTACGTCTTTGATCATTGTAACTTCTAGTCCTGCAGCTTGTAGACTCCTGATAGCTGATTCTCTTCCTGAACCAGGTCCTTTTACGTATACTTCTACAGTTTTTAGTCCTTGGTCGATAGCTTTTTTTGCAGCTTCTTCTGCAGCTTCACTTGCTGCGAATGGAGTTGACTTTCTGCTACCTCTAAAACCTAGTTGTCCTGCAGATGCCCAAGATATTGCATTACCTTGCATATCTGTTAGTGTAACCATTGTATTGTTAAATGTTGAGTTAATGTGAGCTTGGCCACGTTCAACATTTTTCTTAACTCTTCTTCTTCTAGAAGTGCTTTTTCCTTTTTGTGCCATTTACTACCTTAACCCTTTCTGCTCTTTCTGGTTCTAGCGTTGTTCTTTGTGTTTTGTCCTCTTACTGGAAGATTGTTTTTGTGTCTAAGTCCTCTGTATGATCCGATTTCTCTAAGAGTTCTGATGTTCATTGATACTTCACGTCTTAGATCACCTTCTATGGTGTATTTGTTTAGTTCATCACGGATCTTACCTAGTTCATCTTCTGTAAGATCTTTCATTTTTGTATCAGGGTTGATTCCTGTGTTTTTTAGTATTTCATTTGCAGTTGAACGACCTATTCCATAGATATAAGTAAGGCCGATTTCTGCTCTTTTTTCTCTAGGTAAATCTATACCAGCTATTCTTGGCATTTAACCCTCCTCTAACCTTGTCTTTGTTTATGTTTTGGATTTTCGCAAATTACCATTACTTTACCATTTCTTTTGATAATTTTGCATTTATCACACATTTTTTTAATTGATGCTCTAACTTTCATATCTCTCCTACTTCTTTCTCCAGGTTATTCTACCTTGGCTAAGATCATATGGAGATAGTTCTACAGTTACTCTATCTCCTTCTAGTATCCTAATGCTGTTCATACGAAGCTTGCCTGAAATATGGGCTTGGATTTGATGACCATTTTCAAGCTCTACTTTAAAAATTGCATTTGGCAGTGCTTCAACAACAACTCCTGTAACTTCTATAGCATCTTTTTTTGACATCGATAGAACCCTCCTTTTTATAATTTTTGTCTATTGAACGCCATTTTTTAAATTGCCTTATATCAACATGACCTACAAATATAATCTGTTAAGATTCTATCGCAGTATTTTTATCTTCATAAATTAGAATTAAACTCCTAATTTATCACAAAATTCTTCGAAAACTTCTTCAGGAGAATTTGCGCCGTCAATACTTACTAATATACCTTTATCCTTGTAATAATCAATAAGTACGGATGTTTGACTCTTGTAAATGTCGATCCTGTTTTTTACAGTTTCTTCATTATCGTCATTTCTTTGAATTAGCTTAGTTCCACATACATCGCATATACCCTCTTGCTTTGGAGGATTATTTTCGATGTGGAAGGTAGCTCCACAGTTTGGGCATACTCTCCTTCCAGTTATTCTTTGGATAAGAATCTCTTCGTCTATATCAAAATATACAACTTGGTCGATTTGTTGACCTCTTTCTTCCATGCCTTTATCTAAGGCACGGGCTTGGTCAAGTGTTCTTGGAAAACCATCAAATAGTACAATATTATCTTGACTATTATCTTTTTCTATTTTGTCAAATGCATCCCATACCAGATCAACTGTAAGCTCATCTGGTACCAAATCTCCCTTGTCCATATATTCTTTAGCCTTTAGGCCAAGTCCAGTTTCATTTGAGATGTTATATCTGAAGATATCTCCGGTTGCAATTTGAACAGCATTTTTGCTTTCTTTGATTTTATTTGCTAGTGTACCCTTCCCAGCTCCAGGAGGGCCTAATAAAATAATATTCATTATCCTACCTATTTAAGAATCCTTTATATTGCTTCATTGTCATCATCGCTTCAAGTTGTTTAATTGTTTCAATTATAACACCTACTACGATGATTACTGATGAACCACCGAATGATATGTCAAGGCTTAATAGTCTTGATGCAATTGAAGGAATAATTGTTAGTAAGGCAAGGGCAATGGATCCTATAAATGTAATCTTTGTTGATACATTTGCTAAGAATTCGCTGGTTGGCTTACCTGATCTTATTCCTGGAACAAAACCACCGTTTTGTTGTAGTTGCTTAGCATATTCAACTGTGTTAAATTGGATTTGATTATAGAAGTATGCAAATACTAATATCAATACACTTTGTATTATTAAATATAAGATAAATCCAAAGGTAGTATCGTTAAAGAATGTCATCACAGATCCTTTACCATTTCCACCAAAGAACAATGAGATTGTTGATGGGATAGCAAGTACTGCTGATGCAAATACTATTGGCATTACACCACTCATGTTTACCTTGATTGGAATATGAGTTGATTGTCCACCGTACATTTTTCTTCCAACTACTCTTTTTGCATATTGGATTGGTATCTTTCTTTCACCTTCTGATATATATACTACCGCTACAACTATAGCTACTATTATTAGTGCCATGATTGCTATTGCTAATAGGCTAGTTGTATTGTAGTGGACTCCCGTCTTCCACCTAGCAATTATCTTAGGGAATGATGCTATGATTCCCATAAAGATGATAAGTGATGTACCATTACCAAGTCCTTTCTCAGTTATGGTCTCACCCATCCATGTTACTAGCATTGTTCCACCAATTAGTACAATGTTCATTACTATCTTTTGGAAGAGTGTAGCATTTGATAAGGCTGCTCCATATAGACCGTTGGTTATTGCTACTGCTTGGAAGATAGCAAGGACTATTGTAACATATCTTGTATATCTTTGAATTTGTCGTCTACCTTGTTCGCCTTCTCTTGATAGTTCTTCAAGTCTCGGAATTACTACAGTGAGTAACTGCATTACGATTGAAGATGTAATGTAAGGTTGGATTCCTAGAGCAAATATTGAAAGGGTTGATAGACCACCACCAGTTAGCATGTTTAGGTAGTCAACCAAGGTTCCCTCAATATTTTGATATGCATTTGCTAGGGCTTGAGTATCAATAAATGGTATCGGAATATTATTTCCTAATCTATATACTACTAGCATTAGAATAGTAAAGTAAAATCTTTTTCTTACTTCCTTTTCCTTTGCTGCCTTTTTAATTGTTTCTAGCATGGCTCACCTTAATTCAGTTTTTTTTATCTGGTTTTACCCATTTTTTTGTTTCGATTACTTCAACGCTTCCGCCTGCTGCTTCGATTTTTTCAACAGCTGACTTTGTGAATTTATGAGCTTTTACTGTATATTTTTTGTTAAGTTCTCCGTCTCCTAAAATTTTAACTCCAGCCTTTGCCTTGTTTTTGTTTAGGATCTTGTTTTCAAATAATAGTTCTGGTGTTATTTCACTACCTTCTTCAAAGATTTCCAAATCGCAAACATTTAATGTTTCGTAGTATTTTCTATTGAAGTTTTTGAATCCTCTCTTAGGTAGTCTTCTGTATAAAGGCATTTGACCACCTTCGAATCCTGGTCTTGTGCCTCCACCACTTCTTGAATTTTGTCCGTCTTGTCCACGGCCGGCTCTTTTACCGTTTCCGCTTCCTGGACCTCTACCTTTTCTTTTTGGCTTTTTTAAAGCTATTTTAGGTTGTAAATCATGTAATTTCATCTTACACCTCTTAGTCTAGTTCGTTTACATCAACCATAAAGGAAATTTTCTTGATCATTCCCCTGATTGCTTCATTGTCTTCTTTTTCTACTGTTTGACCGATTTTTCTTAGGCCAAGAGCTTTAGCTGTTGCAATTTGATCATCTTTTTTACCGATAAAAGATCTTTTTAATGTGATTTCAATCTTTGCCATCATTACTCTCCTTAATAATCGAATTCTTCTACCGATTTACCACGAAGTTTTGCAACTTCCTCAACAGTTTTCATATTTGTAAATGCGTTCATTACTGCATTTATAATATTTCTTGGGTTGTTTGATCCAAGGTTCTTTGCTCTAATATCTTTGAATCCTGCTAGTTCGCATATAGCACGTACTGGACCACCAGCGATGATTCCTGTACCTTCTGGTGCAGGCATTAGAAGAACGTGACCGCTTCCCTTATGTCCTGTGATTCTGTGAGGAACTGTTGTTCCAACTATTGGTACTCTTACCATATGTTTTTTAGCATCTTCTGTTGCTTTTCTTATAGCTTCAGGTACTTCTGTAGCCTTTCCTGTTCCGATTCCAACGACACCTTCTGAGTTTCCAACTACTACTAGAGCTGAAAATCTCATGTTACGTCCACCTTTTACAGTTTTTGCAACTCTGTTTATAGCTACTACACTATCTTCGAGGTTTAGTTTTTCTACTTCACTTCTTAATAAATATTCCATCCATAACCTCCCCAACTAAAATTTAAGACCAGCTTCTCTAGCTGCATCAGCCAAAGCTTGTACTTTTCCGTGGTATAGGTAGCCGTTTCTATCGAATACTACTTCTTCAATACCCTTTTCAAGTCCTTCTTTAGCGATTGCTTGTCCAACTTTTTGAGCAGCTTCAACATTTGCGCTTAATTTTTCTCCACCATTAACCTTATCTTGTAGGGTGTTTGCACTAGCAAGTGTTACTCCATTTACATCATCGATAAGTTGTGCGTAGATGTTTGTGTTTGATTTAAAAACGCTTAGTCTTGGTTTTTGAGGAGTTCCGCTTATTTTAGCTCTAACTCTCTTTTTACGAGTTAATAGTCTATCTCTTTTATTTTTCTTAGCCATTTACTATCTCCTACTTACCTGTTTTACCTTCTTTACGTCTTACATGCTCGTTTTCATATCTGATACCCTTGCCCTTGTATGGTTCAGGTTTTCTCCAGTTTCTGATGTTTGCAGCATGTTGACCAACTAATTGTTTGTTAATTCCCTTAACTACTATTGTTCTATCGTTTGGCACTTCAACTTCGATTCCTTCTGGATCAGCCATTGTAACTTGGTGTGAGTATCCTAGGTTCATTACTAGGTTTTTACCTTGTTTTGATGCTCTATATCCAGTACCTTCGATTTGAAGTGTCTTACTATATCCTTCTGATACACCAATTACCATATTATTAATTAGTGATCTATATAGACCATGGTCAATATTTTGAGCTTTTGTATAGTTTTCTGGAATCTTTACTAAAAGTTCATTATCATTTAACTCTAATTCTACATTTTTAGAAACCTCTAGGCTATCTTCTCCCTTGGCTCCCTTAACGCTTACCTTTAGACCGTCTATTTGTACTGTTACTCCAGAAGGTATTTCAATTGGAAGTTTTCCTATTCTTGACATTTATAACTCCTTACCATACGTAACAAATAACTTCGCCACCTACATTTTCACTTCTTGCAGCGCGGTCAGTTAATAGTCCTTTTGATGTTGAAATAATTGCAGTTCCAAGTCCATCTAATACCTTTGGTACTTCATTTGCTTTAACGTAAACTCTAAGTCCTGGTTTAGAAATTCTTCTAAGTCCTGTAATTACTTTTTCACCATTCTCAGTAACTTTTAAATCTATTGTAAGTATTCCTTGTTTGCCGTCTTCTTCTACATCAAATCCAGAAATGAAGCCTTCATCAAGCAGAATTTGGGCAATAGCTTTTTTCTCATTAGAAGATGGTAGGCTAACTTTTGTATGGTTTGCCTTATTTGCATTTCTAATTCTTGTTAGCATATCCGCAATTGGATCTGTCATCATAATATTTCCCCCTTAATTACCAGCTTGCTTTTTTAACTCCTGGAATTTTACCTTCATTTGCAAGTTCTCTAAAGCAAATACGGCAGATTCCATATTTTTTCAAGTAGCCGTGTGGTCTTCCACAAAGTTTACATCTATTGTATTCTCTTGTTGAGAATTTTTGTTTTCTTTGTTGTTTAGCTTTTAGTGACTTCTTAGCCATTTTTGCTCCTTTACTTTCTAAATGGCATTCCCAATAGTGTTAAGAATGCTTTTGCTTCTTCGTCAGTTTTAGCTGTTGTTACTATACTGATATCCATACCATGAAGGAAGTCTACATCATCATATTTAATCTCAGGAAAGATTAATTGTTCTTTGATACCTAGTGAATAGTTTCCACGTCCGTCAAAGCTGTTTGGATTGATTCCTCTGAAGTCCCTAACTCTTGGAAGTGATATTGATATTAGTTTATCTAAGAAGTCATACATTTTTTCGCCTCTTAGTGTTACCTTTGTACCAATTGTTTGTCCTTCTCTTAGTTTGAAGTTAGCAACTGACTTCTTTGCTTTAAGTTCGATTGGATATTGGCCTGTAATAAGAGCAAGCTCTTCTTTGGCAGCATTTAAGATATTTTTGTTATCTTTTGCTTCTCCCAAACCAACGTTGATAACAATTTTTTCAAGTTTTGGAACTTCCATAACATTTTTATAGTTAAATTCTTCGATTAGTTTTCCAACAACTTCGTTTTTATATTTTTCTTTTAATCTACTTGTCATGATATCTCCTTTGAACTAGTCGAATTTTTCATCGCTTTTAGTTGATACACGGACTTTTTTGCCGTCTACAACTTCAACTCTAGTTCTAACACCACGGCCTAGTTCTTCTGAATATAGGAGAACTTTTGAAGCGTCTAGTGGCATTTCTCTTTCGATTCTTCCACTTTCTCCACCCATTTGAGTAGCCTTTTGGTGTTTAGTACCGATATTTGCACCTTCAACTATTACTCTATTTTCCTTTGGAAAAGCCTTGATTACTTCTCCAACGTGTCCTTTATACTCACCTGATATTACTTGGACTTTATCGCCTTTTTTAATATGCATTTAATCCTCCTATAATACTTCCGGTGCAAGTGAAATGATTCTCATGAATCCTTCTGATCTTAGCTCTCTTGTTACCGGTCCGAAGATTCTTGTACCAACAGGTGTCTTATCGTCTTTTACTATTACCGCTGCATTTTCATCAAAGCATATTTTAGATCCGTCTACTCTCTTTAGGCCTCTTTTGCTTCTAACGATTACAGCTTTTACTACAGAACCTTTTTTTACCGCTCCGCCGGGTGTTGCACTTTTAACTGAACAAACTACCACATCACCTATGTTAGCATATCTTCTTCCAGCTCCACCAAGAACTTTTATTACTGATAGTTCTCTTGCTCCGGAGTTATCTGCAACTCTCATACGAGTTTCTTGTTGTATCATAATAATCTCCTATATCTGTTAGATAATTTCTGCTGCTTGGTCGATACGTACTAATCTCCATCTTTTTGTTTTTGATAGAGGTCTTGTTTCCATGATTACTACTGTATCGCCAACCTTAGCCTCATTGTTTTCATCATGAGCTTTGTATTTTTTGCTTCTATTAATTCTTTTCTTGTAAACAGGGTGTTGGATCTTATTTTCTACTAAAACTGTTATAGTTTTATCGCTAGAATCAGATACTACAACTCCTTTTTCTACTCTTCTTCTATTTCTTTCCATGAAGTTTAAGCCTCCCTATTTATATTAAGCTTTCTTTCTGTTTGGATTGTCTTCACTCTAGCAATGTCTTTTTTGACATTTCCTATAGCAGCTGGATTTTCTAGTTGACCAGTTGCAAGTCTGAAACGAAGATTGAAAAGCTCACTTTGTAAATCATATAATTTTTTATCTAAATCTTGGTCTGATAAATTTCTGATTTCTGCTGGTTTCATCCTTATTCCTCCGTAGCGTTAACTTCAAGTCTTTGGATGAATTTAGTTTTTACAGGAAGTTTTTGTGCAGCAAGTCTCATAGCTTCTCTTGCCACTTCTTCACTAACACCACTCATCTCAAATAATACTCTACCTGGTTTTACTACTGCTACCCAATATTCTGGAGCACCTTTACCAGATCCCATCCTTACTTCAGCCGGTTTCTTTGAAACTGGTTTGTCTGGAAATACTTTAATCCAAATATTTCCGCCTCTTTTGATATATCTTGTCATCGCACGACGTGCAGCCTCGATTTGATTTGCTGTCAT
This sequence comes from Anaerococcus sp., assembly GCA_022780515.1. Lineage (GTDB taxonomy): Bacteria > Bacillota > Clostridia > Tissierellales > Peptoniphilaceae > Anaerococcus. The sequence goes on from JALEUV010000107.1 coordinate 9,790, forward strand.
CCAACTTGATTCTAGCGCTTGTAATCCATATTCACCATATGCTAGTTGGTTACCCTTGTGAGCAAATCCCTTCATTCTGCCTCTGTGTTGTCTACGATATTTAACTCTTTTAGGCATTAACATAAAAATTTCTCTCCTAATTCTTTAAACTAGTGTCATCCTTATTTATTTTTGTTATTTGGACGTCTATTATTTCTTCTTCTTCTGTTATTATTTCTTGGTTGTTTCATCTTTGGTTCTCTTTCAGCTTTTTCTCCTGGAAGTACTTCGCCCTTGTAGATCCAAACTTTACAACCGATCTTTCCATATTCTGTATCAGCTTCAGCAAATCCATAGTCAATGTTTGCTCTAAGTGTTTGTAATGGAATTGTTCCTTCAGAATATCCTTCGCTTCTAGCCATATCAGCTCCGCCAAGTCTACCTGAAACCATAGTCTTAATTCCCTTAGCTCCTGCTCTCATTGTTCTTTGGATTGATTGCTTCATAGCACGTCTAAAAGCTACTCTGTTTTCTAGTTGGCTAGCAATGTTTTCTGCTACTAGTTGAGCTGAAAGGTCTTGGTATTTGATCTCTTCAACGTTGATTATGATTCTCTTACCAGGTGCTGCTTTTTCAAGTTTAGCCTTTAATTCTTCAACTCCTGAACCACCCTTACCGATTACCATGCCAGGTTTTCCTGTAAAGATAGTAACTTTTAGGTTGTTTACTGCTCTTTCGATCTCTATGTCTGCAATTCCTGCATCATACATGTCTTTTTTGATTATTTTTCTGATGTTATAGTCTTCTACTAATAGATCTGAGAAATTTTTCTTGTCTGCGAACCATTTTGAATCCCAGTCCTTGATAACACCTACTCTATATCCCTTTGGGTTTACTTTTTGGCCCATCTTATTCCTCCGTAACTTCTATATCTTGTAGCACTACACCGATATGGCTTGATCTCTTCAATATTGGATAAGCTGCTCCCTTAGCCTTTGGTCTGTATCTTTTCATTGTTGGAGCATCGTTAGCGTATGCCTTCTTAACATATAGATCATTTCTGTCAAGTCCATTGTTATTCTCAGCGTTGGCAATGGCACTTTTTAGCACTGCTTCAAGAAGTCTAGCACCTTTTTTGTTAGTAAATCTTAAAATGTTAAGTGCTTCGTCTACTTGCTTGCCCCTGATCTCTCTTGCAATAAAGTGGACTTTAAGAGGAGATATTCTTTGATATTTAGCTTCTGCTTTAACTTCCATATCTTACTCCTAACGTAATTTACTTTTCATTTCAGTTGCCTTTTTAGCGTGGCCTCTGAATGTTCTTGTTGGTACGAACTCACCTAATTTGTGTCCTACCATATCTTCTGTTATATATATTGGAACATGTTTTCTACCATCGTGTACTGCTATTGTATGCTCTACAAATTCTGGGAATATTGTAGAACGTCTTGACCATGTTCTTATAACTTTTTTCTCATTTTTCTCATTTAATTCATCAATTTTTTTCATTAAATGATCATCGACAAATGGTCCTTTTTTAACTGATCTTGCCATTATATCCCCCTATTTCTCGTTTCTTCTTCTTACGATGTAAGCTTCAGATTGTTTTTTAGTGTTTCTTGTCTTAACACCCATAGCTTTTTTACCCCATGGTGTCATTGGGCTTGGTCTACCTATTGGCGCTCTACCTTCACCACCGCCGTGTGGGTGATCAACAGGGTTCATTACAGATCCTCTTACGTGAGGTCTTCTTCCTAGGTATCTGCTCTTACCAGCCTTACCGATTCTTATAAGTTCGTGTTCGCTGTTTCCTACAGATCCTATAGTAGCTTTACAGTTTAGGTGAACTAATCTCATTTCGCCTGAAGGAAGTCTTAGTGTAGCGAATCTACCTTCCTTAGCCATAAGTTGTGCTCCTGTACCTGCGCTTCTTACTAAAAGAGCTCCTCTTCCTGCTTTAAGTTCGATATTGTGAACTGTTGTACCTACTGGAATGTCTTTAAGTTCTAGAGCATTACCTGGTTTGATATCTGCGTTTGGTCCTGACTCTACTACATCTCCAACATTAAGTCCTTTAGGTGCAATGATGTATCTTTTTTCACCGTCATTGTAGGCTAGTAAAGCAATGTTTGCACTTCTGTTTGGATCGTATTCTATACTTTTTACTCTAGCTGGAATGTTGTCCTTGTCTCTTTTAAAGTCTATTATTCTATATTTTCTTTTAACTCCGCCACCACGGAATCTTACTGTTGTTCTACCAGTGTTGTTTCTTCCACCCTTGCTTTTTAGAGCAACTGTAAGAGATTTTTCAGGTTTTGTCTTTGTGATTTCTTCGAAAGTTGAAACAGACATATTTCTATGGCCGTTTGAAGATGGTTTTAATTTTCTAATACCCATTTAAACCCTCCTTATAGTCCGTCGAAGTATTCAATTTCTGCACTGTCATCTGTCAAGGTAACAATAGCTTTTTTCCAGTCAGATCTTTTACCATATCCATATCTTGTTCTAACAGATTTTCCAGTAAGGTTCATTGTTCTAACTGTTTTAACCTTAACTCCATCAAATATAGCTTCTATTGCAGCTTTAATTTCAGGTTTGTTTGCATTCTTGTCTACTTCAAAAGTATATTTGTTCTCATCAAGCATTTCCATACTTTTTTCTGTGATTATTGGTCTTTTGATAATTTCGTAAGGTGATTTCATCAGATAAATACCTCCTCAAGTTTAGCAACAGCATCTTGTGTAATTACTAACTTGTCATGTCTTATTAGGTCATAAACATTGATTAGGTTTGCGCTTGATACGTCAACACCCTCGATGTTTCTAAAGGCTCTGTAAACAAGATTGTCATTTTCAGCTGTTACTACATAAGCTGTTCTATCAGCTCCTAGGGCCTTTAGGGCAGTAGCTGCTTCTTTAGTCTTGTTGTTTTCTAGTGCTAGACTATCTACAACAATTAGTTCATTATCATTTACCTTTGATGTTAGAACTGAGTAAAGAGCTTTTCTTTTTAACTTCTTTGGAAGTTTGTAGCTATAGTCTCTTGGCTTTGGTGCAAATACAACTCCACCGCCTGTGTAGTGAGGAGCTCTGATTGAACCTTGACGAGCGCGTCCTGTTCCTTTTTGTCTAAACGGTTTACGTCCACCACCACGTACTTCTGAACGTGTCTTGGCAGATTGTGTACCTTGTCTTTTATTTGCTAGTTGGTTTTTAACAACTTCATATACAGCGTGTTCACTGATAGATGCATTAAATAGAGTTTCGTTAAGCTCTAATGAGCCAACATTTTCTCCTTTAATATTTAAAATATCTACTTTAGGCATTTATTCCTCCTTAATTAGGCTTTGATGGCTTGTTTAACTTCAACAAGTCCGCCCTTAGGTCCTGGAACTCCACCCTTAACTAAGATGTAGTTATCTTCAGTGCTTACCTTGATAACTTCGATGTTTTGAACAGTAACTCTTTCGTTACCCATCTTTCCTGAACCTTTTCTACCTTTGAAAACTCTAGCTGGATCAGAACCCGCGGCTCTTGCACCTGCAACTCTGTGTGATTTTGAACCGTGGCCTTGAGGTCCTCTTCCGTAGTTCCATCTTTTGATAGCACCTTGAGTTCCTTTGCCCTTTGATGTTGCAACAACATCTACTAGTTCACCAGCTTCAAATTGGTCTACTGAAAGCTTATCTCCAAGGTTAAATTCTGGAGCTTCTTCTCCTAAGTTGATCTCTCTTAGGTATCTCTTTGTTGCAACCCCTGCTTTTTTAAAGTGTTCTCTAACAGGTTTCTTAACATTCTTTTCTTTCTTGTCCATATATCCAACTTGGATTGCGTTATAGCCATCAGTTTCTGCTGTTTTGACTTGAACTATAACATTTTCGTCGGCCTTTAGGACAGTTACAGGAGTAATAACTCCATCTTCGTCGATGACTTGAGTCATGCCTACTTTTGTTGTAAATATACTCTTCATTGAGTACCTCCTTAATTACAGCGGATTGATTCTTGATTATTCCTTAATAACCAATTATCGTCAATCATCCTAATTACAGTTATAGCTTAATTTCGATATCAACACCTGCAGGTAAGTTTAATTTTTTAAGTGCGTCTAATGTCTTTGCATTAGGTCCTATGATGTCGATTAATCTCTTATGTGTTCTTTGTTCAAACTGTTCTCTTGAGTCCTTGTAATTGTGAACCGCCCTAAGAATTGTAATTCTTTCAATTTCTGTTGGTAATGGGATTGGTCCACTTACTTTGGCTCCGGATCTCTTAACCGCTTCTACGATTTTCTCTGCTGAGCTATCGATAACTTCATGATCGTATGCTCTTAGTCTAATTCTAATCTTTTGTTCAGCCATTTTTCCTCTCTCTTTCTTTCCACCCGTCCGGGTGTTTGATATTATTTGGAAACCGCTCAGGATCATTCCTAAGCTCGCTTAGTGAAAGTTTCCTTATGCCCTTGGCCTTAAAGCATAAGCAACATCTCACTTCACAGCACTTATATATAATACAACAAAAACAAGATTAAATCAAGGGCTTTTTAAATTTTTTTATTTTGATTATTACTTTATAGACAATAGAAATCACATATAAAGTTACATTAAAACTAAAGTCTATATATTTTCTAAATATTCAAAGTATTAGCTTGACAAAAAAACGTTTTTATAATATTATAATTATAGAGACATATTAATATTTATTAGAAAGAAGTAGGAGGCAAATAAAATGTTTTAAAATCAGATGTTAAAGCACTTATTAAGTTAATGGAGAGGAGAATTCAATATGAAAGCTATATGTAAAAAACTTTTTACGATCGCTCTTGTATTTACTTTTATTTTACCATTTTTTAGTGCTATTACGTATGCAGATTCAGAAGTAAATACTATTAATTTACAAGAAACATCTTTATCTTTAAATACGAATACAGATGCTGATGAAACTTACATTTTTCAAAGAGAAAAGCTTTATAATGATATAAGTACTTATTCTGCTACTGGAATCTTAGTATTTGTTTGTGGAATTGTAGTAGGTTATATAGTTGACGGAGCTATTATTTCTACTACAGGTCATAGTGCAGGTTGGTGGGCATCTGAAGCTATGAAGCGGGCTAAAAGTAATGTAGAAAAAGTCTTTGTCCATGACGATGGAACTTCTTATGGAGTAGATGCTTCTGGATGTGTAAAAAACAGTCCACACGGTGTATGGCATTGTCCATATTTATAGAGAGAAGGATATAATGGCTGAATTTAAATCAAAAAAAACTATAATTTTATTCCTCATATTGATGCCCTTATGCTCTATATTAATTGATGGCATAATCCTTTATGCAACTGGCCACCAAGCTGGATGGTGGATTGCCCAAGTGATATCCGGGATTTTTTAATAGTTATTTAACCACAATTAACCTAGCTAGATAATTTGTGAATCTCAAATTTTTATAGCCCCTTAGAACCTTAACTTCAAAGTTAATATTCTGGGGGCTTTTAAAGTTGCCTTATAATCTCTTCTTTATTTATTATATAAATATTCCTACCATCTATCTCTATCAAATCACTATCGACCATATTGGATAGTTCTCTTGATAAGGAAGGTCTAGTTACAGATAGGTAATCTGCTAGCTCTTCCCTGGTCATAGTAAGGTCTACCTTATTGTTAACTTCATTTTCAAGGAGGACCTTGGAAATTTTTTGCCTTAGACTTTGAGAAGAGATTATTTGATTTTTCTTGGATAAGCTTAGGCTCTTTCTTGCCAAAAGGTCAATAAAATTCACAAGCAAAGCCCTAGGACTAGCCTCGATAATCTTTTTAAAATCCCTAATGATTATAATCTTGCTATCAACCATCGCCTCTCCATAGAAGTCAAAGGGTAAGTCTAGGTAGACATATATTTCTCCAAATACCATAGGCTTATCCAAGCTTTCCAAGATAAATCTCTTGCCATTAGAATCTATATTATAAATAGCAATCTTCCCTTCACGCAAGTAAAAAAGGTCTTTTGATATATCTCCCTGGTTAAAGATAGTCTCTCCCTTCCTATAGCTTCGCTCCTCAAGACTTATATATTGACTTATTTTTTCCAAGTCTTCCTCCGATAAATTTTTAAAGAGGTCAATTTTTTTAAGATTCATACTCGCTCCTTAACAATATTATACAGGATTATAGTCTAGGGACATATTGTAATATTTCTAAGAAATATAGGTCAAAAAAAGACCAACTACCCCTCCTTTAATTAAAGGTTAGGCATTGGTCTATCTAATATCTTTTAAATTTCTCTCTATAAAATTAATTACACATCTCTTTTAAGTCTTCATCTAGGCTTTTTTTGGGGCTTAAGTTAAAGTTATCTACCAAAAATTTTACTACTGTATCTGATAGGAAGGCTGGTAAGCTTGGTCCTAGGTGAATGTTTTTTATTCCGAGGCTTAGTAGGCTAAGTAGAACTATAACTGCCTTTTGTTCATACCAGGCTATGTTGTATTCTATTGGAAGGTCATTTACATCATCTAAGCCAAAGGCGTCTTTGAGGGCTAGGGCGATTTGTACTAAGGAATATGAATCGTTACATTGACCTGCATCTAGGACCCTAGGTATTCCATTTATATCTCCAAGACCTAGCTTGTTGTACCTGTATTTTGCACAGCCTGCAGTAAGAATTATATAATCTTTTGGTAGGGCCTTGGCAAAGTCCGTGTAATAGGATCTATCTTTATTCCTTCCATCACAGCCAGCCATTACAACAAATTTTTTGATATTGCCAGCCTTGACCTCCTCGACGATTTTATCTGCCAAGGCCAATGTTTGTTCGTGGGCAAAGCCTCCTACTACTTTTATATCTTCAAGCTTATCTGGGGCCTTGCAGGTCTTTGCAAGTTCAATTATTTGACTAAAGTCCTTGTTGCCATCCTCATCTTCACTAATATGAACTACTCCTGGATAGCCTGCATTACCTGTTGTAAACATCCTATCCTTGTAGGTATTTGTAGACTTCATTGGAACTATACAATTGGTTGTCATTAGGATAGGCCCATTAAAGTGTTCGAATTCTTCATTTTGCTTCCACCAACTATTGCCGTAGTTGCCATGTAGGTGGTCATACTTTTTGAATTCAGGGTAATAGTTGGCAGGGAGCATCTCTGAGTGGGTATAGATTTCTATACCAGCATCCTTACTTTGTTCTAGCAAGGCCCTCATATCCTTGAGGTCATGGCCTGATATCAGTATTCCTGGCTTATCCCCTACCCCATAGTTTACTTCTGTTATTTCCGGACTACCGAAGGATTTTCTGTTGGCCTTATCAAGTAATGCCATGGCCTTTATACCAAAGGAGCCTGTTTCTAACACTAGATCTATTAGCTCATCTAAGGATAAGTTTTTGTTGGTAGCTTCTAAGCTATTAGTAATAAATTCATCGATGCTTCTATCCCTATAGCCCAAGACATTGGCGTGGTGGTTATAGGCTGCCATTCCCTTTAGCCCATAGGTTATTAGTTCTTTTAGGCTTCTCTCATTTTCATTTATTATATTTAATACGCCAACCTCTATGGCTTTTTTCATTAGCTCCTCATCATCCATAGAATTAAAATTAGCACATTCTGATAGGTTGCCTAGGTTATTTCTTCCTAGAAGGTCTTCTTTCATCCTAATTGTTTCTTTAACTGCTTCTAGGATAAAGTCCTTATCAAAGTTCGCATTAGTTATAGATATAAATAGGTTATTAGAAATCCTATCGTAATATTTATCTTCGATATCATTAGACTTATTTATGACCTCGCTTAAGCCCTTGCTTACATATATTAAGAGGTCTTGGATGTTGGCAGTAACTTCGTCCTTGCCACAAACTCCCCTCTTGGTACATCCTTTATTATTTGCTGTTTCTTGACATTGATAACAAAACATTATTTACTCCTTTTCTTTTCTTTCCTTTATTTTATAAAAATAATAAACTTTAGTCTGTAACATATGTTACGAATATTAATTTTTTCTTTAGATAGGTCTTGTCCCAAAAAGGGTATAGTTTAAATATAAGTAAAGATAAAGTGTAGGAGGTATTATGTCAATATTTGATAAAGTTAAGAATGCTTTTTCTGGATCAAATGACGAAGAAAATCAAGTAGTAGAAACAGAAAGACATATAGAAGAAACAATCGTAGCACCTATGGATGGTGAAGTAAGGGATATAAAGGAATCTGCTGACGGAGTATTTGCCCAAGAGATTGTGGGCAAGGGAGTTATGATTATCCCAAGCCTCGGCAAGGTATTTGCTCCAGTTGACGGCAAGGTATCAATGATAGCTGAAACAGGACATGCTATTGGTATCACATCTGATTCTGGTCTTGAGATTTTAATCCACATAGGCCTAGATACAGTTGAACTTCAAGGCAAGCCTTTCACAAACAAGACTACTATCAATAGTCCAGTCAAGAAGGGAGACCTCCTTATCGAATTTAACATTGATGATATCAAAAATTCAGGTAAGGAAACCCAATCACCAGTTATCATAACCAATACAGATGCTCTGGATATAGAAGCTGTAAAATTTGGACCAATAAGCCACGGGGAAGACCTCTTGAAGGTTTCATCTAATTAAATTTAAACCAGGTTTACCCCTGGTTTTTATAATCTCTACCTAAGAAAAGGAATCTATGAAATTAATAGCAGTTGACCTAGACGGTACACTTTTAAATAGCAAAAACGAATTGACGGACTCCACCAAGGAGGCCTTGATTGATGCTAGAAAGCACGACTGCAAGGTCGTAATTATTAGCGGCAGAGACTACCATGCCTGCAAGCATATAGGCAAAGACCTCGACTTTGATAAGTATGGTGGACTTGTTTCATCATCCAACGGCGCCAATGTCTACGATATGAAGAACAAAAAATCAATCATAAACCATTATTTGGATAAGAACCTGGCCCAAGAAATGATAGACTTTGGCAAGGAGTTGGGACTTGATCTAATAATTAATAAGGACGGGAAAATTTTGGTTGAAAAGGAAGACACCTACTCCCTAGATTTCCTTAGGAAAAAGAACAAGATGGAAGTCGTCC
>JALEUV010000012.1 GCA_022780515.1 Anaerococcus sp.
TTCATCTACTTTGTCTACAGTCTGAGAAATATCTATTTCCTTTTATTTATTATAAATGGGTATATATGTAATACAAAAATTAAAGGAGGTATTATGGGTAAGTATAGTGAAGATGCTAAAAAGCTCAATAAATATGTCGGAGGAGATAGTAATATCTCTACTGTAACTCACTGTGTAACAAGGATGCGTTTTGTTTTGAACGACCCTTCCAAGGCTGATGTAGATGCCATCGAGGATATTCCTTCAGTCAAAGGCTCTTTTACCCAAGCAGGACAGTTCCAAGTTATCATAGGAAATGATGTCGATAATTTCTATAATGATTTCATAGCTATATCTAGTGCTACCGAAGCTAGTAAGGACGAAGTCAAAAAGGATGCTAGTAAGAATCAAAATGTCTTGCAAAGGATATCTTCTGTTTTGGCAGAGATTTTTGCACCACTAATTCCTGCTATTATTGTAGGAGGTCTGCTCCTAGGTTTTAGAAATATCTTAGAGGGCATTCAGTTTGGATTTTTGGGTGGTCAAACAATCGTAGAGTCTTATGTCTTCTGGAGGGGAGTCAATGACTTCTTATGGCTAATATGTGAGGCTATTTTCCACTACCTACCAGTAGGTATTACTTGGTCAATCACCAGGAAGATGGGTACTAGTCAAATTTTGGGAATAGTTTTGGGTATTACATTGATATCACCTAATTTACTTCTAAATGCCTATGAAGTAGCCAATGGTGGCGAAATTCCTATATGGGACTTTGGATTTTTCCAAATACAAAGGATAGGTTATCAAGCTCAAGTAATTCCAGCAATGCTTGCAGGATTTTTACTTGTTTATTTGGAGAGGTTCTTCAAGAAGGTCATCCCTCAAGCTATTTCAATGATTTTTGTACCTTTGTTCTCCCTAGTTCCTACAGTCCTCTTGGCTCATTTGATTTTGGGACCTATAGGATGGAAGGTAGGATCTATGATTTCTAACTTGGTTTATAGTGGTTTAACTTCAACCTTTAGTTGGATCTTTGCTGGTATATTTGGACTCTTCTATGCACCACTTGTTATAACTGGTCTTCACCACATGACCAATGCTATAGACTTACAATTAGCCAATGATTTTGGTGGAACAATCCTTTGGCCAATGATCGCTCTATCCAATATAGCCCAAGCAAGTGCAGTTATTGCTGTAATTTATCTTCATAGGGGAGACAGTAAGGAAGAACAAATCTCTATACCTGCAGCGATTTCTGCCTACCTCGGTGTAACAGAGCCAGCCCTTTTTGGTATCAATATCAAATATGGCTTTCCTTTTATAGCAGGTATGATAGGCTCAGCCCTAGCAGGAGTATTTTCTGTATCAACCAAGACTATGGCCTATAATATTGGTATAGGAGGTCTGCCAGGAATCCTATCAATCAAGTCTGGATCCTATATTACCTTTGCTATAGCCATGGCAATAGCGATAATTGTTCCTGTAATCTTGACCATTATCTTTGAAAAAAGATCTATGTTTAAAAACAAGATTGAATTTAAGACACCAAGTTTCTCATAGGAGATTGTATGAATTTAGGTAAGCAAGTTATATATCAAGCCTATCCCAGGTCTTTTAAAGATACTAGTGGCAATGGTATAGGAGACCTTGAGGGGATTAGGCAAAAGGCTGATTATTTTAAGAAGTTAGGAGTTGATATGGTTTGGATAAATCCATTCTTTGTATCGCCTCAAAATGATAATGGCTATGATATAGCCGACTACTACCATGTAGATCCCTTGTTTGGGACTGATGAGGATCTGGATGATTTGATTAAGACCTTTGATGAGAAGGGGCTTGGTCTTATGTTCGATATGGTACTTAATCATACATCTACATCTCATGAGTGGTTCCAAAAGGCTCTTGGAGGCGATGAGTATTACCAAGATTTCTATTATATAAGGGATGGTAAAAATGGGTCTTACCCAAACAACTGGACTTCCAAATTCGGGGGTCCAGCCTGGAATAAGTTTGGTGATACTGGGAAATATTACCTATGCCTCTATGATAAAAGTCAGGCTGATTTAAATTGGCACAATAAAAATGTCCGCAAAGAACTTTATAAGATAGTAAATTATTGGATAGATAAAGGTATAAAGGGCTTTAGGTTTGATGTTCTAAATGTCATCGGCAAGTCCAAGGACCTTAAGGATAGTTCAGGCAATATCGATGAGGAGAAGAAACTCTATACCGATACTAGAATTGTCCATGAATGGATAGAGGAGCTAAATGAAAATACCTTTGGCAAGTATGAGGATATAATAACTGTAGGGGAGATGAGTTCAACAGATGTTCATAACTCAGCTCTCTATAGTAATCCTGAGGGAAGTGAATTATCCATGGTCTTTAGCTTCCACCATCTCAAAGTTGACTATAAGTACGGAGAAAAATGGACTGACGCAAGCTTTGATTTCAAAAAACTAAAGAGTACCCTAAACTACTGGCAAGGAGAGATGCAAGAGCATAGTGGGTGGAACGCCTTATTTTTTAATAACCATGACCAGACTAGGGCAAATACGAGGTTTGGCGATGTAGACAATTACCACTACCAAACTTCTACCATGCTAGCTCAAACCATCCACCTAATGAGGGGGACTCCTTTCATTTATCAGGGAGAAGAAATAGGTATGACAGATCCTGACTATGGATCAATAGATGATTACAAGGATATCGAAAGTCTAAACGCTTATAAGGATCTCATTAATAAGGGGCTTAATGAGGAGAAAGCCTTCAAAATTATTAAACAAAAGTCCAGGGATAATTCTAGAACTCCTATGCAATGGGATGACAGCTCAAATGCTGGCTTTAGTGAGGAGACCCCTTGGATTAAGGTAAATGATAATTATAAGGAAATTAATGTAAAAAATGCCCTTGCAGATAAAAATTCTATCTTTTACTATTACAAAAAACTAATCGACCTAAGGAAGGAAGAAGCTACCATATCAGATGGTTTGTATTTCCCAATTCTTGAAGATGATGAGAATATCCTTGCCTTTGTAAGAGAATATGAGGGTAATGTCCTAGTGAACTTTTCCAACTTTACTGACAAGAGCTTAGAAGTTGATTTAGAAAACATAGTCGACTCCTACCAAGAATATGAATACTTGCTAGGTAATTACGGAAGAGTCGAAATAAATAAAAAAATAGAGCTAAGGCCCTACGAGTGCCTTGCCCTTATTAAAAGATTTTAGCCCGGGGTCATCCCCGGGATTTTTGTGGTTATAGGAAAAGAATTCTAAGGTTCATTATTATATTTATAAGGATCAAGACCATTAGGATTAGATCCTACCTCCTTAACTTTTTCCTGCTATCCATATAGATAACCAAGAAAACTACTATAGAAGAAAGCAAGGTAATGACATAGTATAGTTGACTTCCTTCTGGAGGCCTATAGAAAAACTCGAACTAAGCAAAAGCCAACCATAGTATATGGTAATATCTTATTTCAAAATCATCTTTCATTAGGATACCCTCTTTTCTTATTTATAAGACTCTTAAAACACAAGTCGGATAAGTAGCAAACTTACTAATCCCCATCTTAAGATTTGAAAAATTTAGACTTATAATTTTCTTAATTATATAATATGTCAATAAGATTTCGATAGGTAAAATTATTTACTATAATAGAAGGATTTTTGGATTAATTCTTACTTATAATCTATAAGTTGAGGGGGATAGGTTATTTGCAAATAAAAAATCTACCTTAATGTCAGACAAGAAGGTAGATGGTAATTTATTCTTGGCTTAGGATGGCATGCATCTTTCTTGCTTGCTATGTTGGCTGGGATTAGTCCAGCTATTAGGCTTTGGATTATTGATATTATGACTAAGATTATGGCAGCCTCCTTAGGGAGGGTAGCATAGAAGTCATTAATATTGCCTAGGTTTTGGAGCATATTTGATAGGGGGTGTTTATAAGCTTGGTTGCGATTACCCCAATGAGACCGGATAGGAGGCCGATTATGGAGGTTTCTGCTAGGAAGACTTTTCTTATATCACTCTTGGATGCCCCTATGGCCCTTAGGATACCTATTTCCTTGCTTCTTCCTCTCGGCCTTGGCGAGTCCAGTCAAGGTTAGGGCAAGCTCGACATTTTCGATAAGGCTTTGGTGGGGGATTAGGTTATAGGATTGAAAGATAAAGCCTACCTTTACATTCCTATAATAGTCCCAGTCCCTGTCAGTAAATTTCTTGGTAGACTTTCCTTCTATAATAAGCTCGCCTGACGAATACTTATCAAGTCCACCTATTATATTAAGGAGGGTGGTCTTGCCACCACCAGATTTACCAAGGATAGAAAAAAACTCACTTTCCCTAAAGGAGATACTAACGTCCTTACGGGCTTAGGTTTCTATATTGTTGGTTTTGTATATTTTATTTATATTTTTTAATTGCAACATATTTCCTCTTTTCTTAAGATATTAAACTACCCCTGTAATAAATGTCAAAAGTAGTAAACTAGTTAAGAGGAGATTATGGGAAGATTAAAGACAAAAGTAATTTATGAAGTAAGAGATATAAATAAAATAAAAAATAAACTTCCTTATTATAGGGACTTGGGAGTAGATACTATATCAATTGACCTGGAGACTGATATATCTAAGACCTACCTAAGGGAGCTTTTTGCCCTAAAGGACTTCTTGCTAGATGAGAATTTTATCTTGATGGTGAGGGTCGATGTAGCTAGGATAGGAGGAAGCCTCCTAGGCAAAAAGACGGACCTAGACTTCTATAAGGATAGTCAAGTGAGAAGGGCCTTCTATGCCTTTATAAATTTTCTGGTAAAGAGGGGTATAGGTGGATTTGACTTTAAAAATATCTATGGCATCGCCAAGGACCTTGATCCATATTCTTTTATCAATATGGCAAGGGAGATTAACAAAAATGCCAGGGCCTTAAACAAGGACCTAATAACCATTGCCTACCTAAGGCCAGATCACCTAAGTTATAGGAAGTTTATTATGGCCAAGGGCATATCAGATTTTACCTATCTCTACACTGATAAATTTGATATAAATAATATCGACCCATATCTTGCCTACAAGGAAGATACCAAAGCCCTAATTAATCAAAATTACCCCTACGAATACCAAAGTGCAAGGGTAGGAGCGGGCTTTCTCCTAAATGGGCCCATTATTATAAGAGAAGGGGAGGAAGTGGGACTTAGGTCTGGGTTTGCTTCGACCTTTGACCTGGTTCAATATATGGACAGGGTCTCTTCCTTCTACAAGAAAATAATTTCCCTAAAGAAGTCAAACAAGATTATAGAAAGGGGCAGGGTCCTAAGAATTTTTAAGAGGGAAGAGGGAATCCTTGCCTTTACCAAGACCTACAAGAAAGATAAGGCCCTAGTAATAATAAACTTATCTCAAAAGGAAGTCCTCCTCAATACGAAAATGTACCTACCTGCCTATGATTCATACAAATTTGTCCTATCCAATTATGACAAAAGGGCTATGGTAGACCCCCTAGTCATAAGGGCCTATGAAGTGGTGGTATTTTTAGAGACTAGGGTAAAGTTTAATAATTGATAAAGATGCTAAAAGCTGTAAAGTGATTTTATAAAAGTTAAGGAGACATTATGAAAATTACACTAGTAGGACTAGGCTATGTCGGCCTATCAAACGCAATATTGCTAGCACTTTCTAATGAAGTTATAGGCATAGATGTTGACGATAGAAAAATCGACATGATTAATAATAAAAAATCACCCTTAGTTGATAAGGAGATTATAGAATACTTAGAAAATAAAGACTTAAATTTGAGAGCTGAAAGGGAGGCAAAAGAGAATTACAAGAATAGCGACCTAGTAATCCTCGCCCTTCCAACCAACTATGATGAGGTCAAGGAACACTTCGATACCTCCTACCTAGATAGGGCTATCAAAGAAGTCAAGGAAGTCAACAAGGACGTTATGATTTTGATAAAATCTACTATTCCAATTGGCTATACCGAGAGCAAGAACAAGGAATATGGATGTGATAATATCATCTTCTCACCAGAATTTTTGAGAGAGGGTAGGGCCCTCTATGATTGCCTCCATCCAAGTCGTATAATTGTCGGAGAAAAATCTGATAGGGGAAGAGAAATTGCAGAGCTTTTCAAGGCTGAAGCCCTCAATGACCCCGAAATTATCCTCATGGAGTCAAGCGAAGCAGAAGCAGTCAAGCTCTTTGCCAATACCTACCTTGCTATGAGGGTGGCTTACTTTAATGAGCTAGATTCTTTTGCTGAAGTAAAGGGACTTAATTCCAAGGATATAATCAAGGGAGTCTGTGGAGATCCTAGGATAGGTAACCACTACAACAATCCTTCCTTTGGCTATGGGGGCTACTGTCTACCAAAAGATTCCATGCAACTAAGCTCCAACTTTAGAGACGTGCCAAATGCCTTGTTTAATGCAGTAGTAGATGCCAACAAGATCCGTAAGGACTTTGTATCTGATAGGATCTTGACCAAGGAGCCAAAGACCATAGGAATCTATAGGCTAGTTATGAAAAAAGGCTCAGATAACTTTAGAAAATCTGCCATCTTTGATGTAGTTAAGAACCTCAAGGCCAAGGGATCTGAGCTAATAGTCTATGAACCAAATGTAGATAGCGAAAACTTTGAAGGCATGAGGGTAGTAAATGACCTGGATGAATTCAAGAAGGCTGATATAATTGTTGCCAATAGGATTGATGAAAACCTAGTAGATGTAGAAGACAAAGTTTATTCAAGAGATGTATTTAATAGGGATTAGCCATGAAAAAAAAGACCAACAAGTATATTCCGGAAGTTCATTCTAAGCTTAGAAAATCTTTTATAAAGGTACCAGAAGGGATCTATAGGGCATCTGGGATCAAGATATTTGATAAGAGAATAAAGTCCCTCCTCTTTACGACAGACCTCGCCATAATTAGAAATTCAAACGCTGACTCAATTATGGCAGTCTATCCCTACACTCCCCAAAATACCATCAATAGCGCCATCCTCGATGTGGCAAATGTGCCATGCTTTGTGGGAGTTGGGGGAGGTACAACCCAAGGCCTTAGGTCAAAGTATATAGCCATAGAAGCAGAACTTATGGGAGCATACGGGGTTGTAGTTAACTCTCCCATGCCCAACAAAGACATAGAATCCATTTCAGAATTCCTAGACATACCAGTTATCGCTACAGTAAGTAGCTTTGATAATGACTATATGGGAAAGATTGAAGCAGGGGCTGAGATCCTAAATGTGGCAGGAGGCAAGTATACAGCAGACTTAGTAAGGGAAATTAGAAAAAATATCGGCAATGAATTTCCAATAATCGCAAGTGGGGGCAAGGAAAACCACCATATCTTAGAAACAATCGAAGCTGGTGCCAATGCCATATCCTACACACCACCTTCAAGCTCTGAAGTCTTTGCAAGTATGATGGATGCTTATAGAAACAGGAGAGATGATGAATAAATTATATCCAGGATTTTTGACAGATGTTGGTAATATCAAGGTGGGACATGTCCAAAATAATGATGCAGGAACAGGGTGTTCAGTAATAATTCCCGATGAAGGCAACACCGGTGCCGTAGAAGTAAGGGGGTCAGCTCCAGGAACTCGTGAAACAGACCTCCTAAGCCCAACCAACCAAGTGAGCTCCCTTAATGCAGTAGTCCTTGCAGGTGGATCTGCCTTCGGACTTGAAGCTGCAAGTGGAGTAATGAAGGCCCTCGAAGAAGAAAAAAAAGGACTTGATGTAGGAGTCGGTGTCGTCCCTATAGTAAGCTCAGCAGTCCTCTTTGACCTTGCCTACAAGGATAGCTCAACTCGTCCAGACGAAGCCATGGGTAGGGAAGCCCTAGCTAAGGCGACCTATGACAACAAAGACATGGGCCTAATTGGAGCAGGAAGTGGAGCGACAGTTGGCAAGGCCTTCGGAATGGATTTCGCCCAAAAGTCAGGACTTGGTCAAGCAAGCCTAAGGCTTGGAGAGCTGGTAGTAAGTGCCATGGTAGCAGTAAATGCCTTTGGGGATATCTTCGATGATGAAAGAAATGAGCAAATAGCAGGACCAAGGGTAGATAGCAAGATGGTAAAAACAATGGATAATATAGAAAAAATTGCCAAAAACTTCGCTGACCTTGAAGGCAAAGACACCACCATAGGAATAGTCGCAACCAATGCGACCTTCGATAAAACAGGCCTAACCAAAATCACCCAAATGACCCACGACGGCTACGCCAGAGCCATAAACCCAGTCCATACTATGTTTGATGGGGATACAATCTTTGCAGTATCAACCAACAAGGTAGAAGCCGACATCACCCTCGTAGGAGCCCTCGGAGCCAAGGTTATGGCAAGGGCCATAGCCAATGCAATTTATAGTAGCCAAAGTCAAGAAAATTAGTTGACAAGCTAGCTCTTAGAGAGTAACATATAAGGGTAATTCTCTACTCCGTATTAATAAGCGGGGTCATAGACCGTAGGGAGGTGAAATAATGAATAATTACGAAGCAGTATTGATTTTGAAAGCTGATATGTCTGACAGTGATAGAACTGATCTTCTTGAAAGATTTAAACAAATCATTGCTCAAGATGGTGAAGTTACTAATGTCGACGATTGGGGAAAGAGAAAGCTAGCTTACGAAATTAATTACCTAAAAGAAGGTTATTATTATATCGTAGACTTTACAGCTAACCCAGACCATATCAAGGAATTTGAAAGAAGACTAAGACTTTCAGATTTTGTAATCAGATACATGGTTATCAGAAAAGAGGACTAAGCAATGAATAGAGTAACACTTATAGGAAGACTTACTAGAGATCCGGACTTAAGGTATACTCAAGGACAAAGAGCTGTGTGTACATTCACACTAGCAGTCGACAAGCGACTTAGTAGGGAAAGACGTAACGAAATGGAAGCCCAAAATCGTCCGACAGCTGATTTTATTAGAATAACAGTTTGGGGAGCTCAAGCTGAAAATTCTAGTAAATATTTAAGAAAAGGAAGTCAATGCGCAGTAGAAGGTAGGATCGAAACAGGATCTTACCAAGATAGGGAAACAGGAAAAACAGTTTATACAACAGATGTTGTCGCTGATAATGTTGAGTTTTTAGGTTCAAGATCAGATAATTCTTATTCATCCTATAATAATCACAGTAACGACAACCAAGATATTTATAACAATTCCTATTCACAAACTCAAAATAATCAAAGACCAAATAGTCAAAATGATTCATTTTCTGCAGATGATGACTTTTTCGATGATGACTTTACTGAAATAGAAGACGATGGCAGGATTCCATTCTAATAAGAAAGGAATTATAAATGGCAGGAAGAAGATTTAGACCAAGAAAAAAGGTAGACCCATTTGTTAAAGATCCTTCAAAGGTTATAGATTATAAAGATATCGAAACTCTAAAAAGATTTATAACTGAAAGAGGTAAGATTCTACCTAGAAGAGTAACAGGACTTAATGCAAAACATCAAAGAGAGATTACTAGAGCTATTAAAAGAGCTAGACAAGTTGCATTATTACCATACGAAGAAAATTAATAGATAGATTATAGACAATTTTTCAATAAGCAATATCAAAGGGCATACAAATGCTCTTTTTTATTATTTATTTCTAGGTTATAATAGTAGCTAAGGAAGTGTTTATGACTGGTTTAGTTGAATTTATTGAAGATCATTTTACAAGTGAAATAGCCTTATTTTTGATTTCTATGCTCCCTCTTATTGAAGTAAAGGGGGCGATCCCCATAGGCTTTGCCATGGGGTTATCTGTTTTTGAGACCTATGGTATTTCTTTTGTAGGATCAACCCTACCAGCGATTTTTATTTTAATTTGGATTAAGAAATTTTTTTCTCTTATGGCAAGGTCCAAGCCCCTAAGGAAGCTTGTAGGAAAGATTGTAGATAAGGCCCATAGGAAGGATGAGAAGATCAGGAAGTATGAGTACCTGGGTCTATTTGTTTTTACAGCCCTACCTCTACCTGGAACTGGTGTCTGGATGGGTTCCCTTATAGCGGCTCTTTTGGATTTGGATAAGAAGAAGGCCTTTTTTACTATTGCCCTTGGTAATCTTCTAGCTTCTTTGCTAATGTTAATTTTTTCTTCAATTATATTTTAATTTATTTTATTGAAAAGAAAACCTTGTCAAGAATCATTTTTTATATTATATTATATATAGATAGGAGGTATATATGTTAGTAGAGATTATTTCTTTAATTGTTGCAATCTTAGCGATTTTATTTATGGGATTTACAATTACAAAGAAGATATTACCTGTATCCTTAGGTAATAAGAGGATGAGTGAAATTGCTTCTCATATCAAGGATGGGGCCATGACCTTTATTAGACGTGAGTATATTTTTATTACGGGTTTTGTGGTTATTGTTTCTATCCTTATAGCGATTTTTCTCGATGTTAGGATTATGGTCTGCTATATTTTGGGATCAATTTTCTCTATGCTTGCAGGCTATATAGGAATGAGGGTGTCTACAGCAGCCAATGCTAGGTGTACCAATATGGCCTATGAAAAGGGTTCTGGTGGTGCCTTGAATCTTGCCTTTGCTGGTGGATCTGTTATGGGCTTTGCTGTAACAGGACTTGGATTTTTGGGAATTATGATTTCATATCTAATTTTTAGAGACCCAGCCATTATTATGGGATATTCCCTTGGTGCATCATCTGTTGCCCTCTTTGCGAGAGTTGGTGGAGGTATCTATACCAAGGCAGCAGATCTCGGAGCTGATTTGGTTGGTAAGGTAGAGGAAGGTATCCCTGAAGACGACCCTAGAAATCCTGCAGTTATAGCTGATAATGTAGGCGATAATGTAGGTGATGTGGCTGGTATGGGTGCTGACCTTTTTGAATCATATTCTGGTGCCATTATTTCAGCGATTACTCTAGGTATTGTAGCAAGTGGGGAGGCTGGTACGAAGTTTACCTTCTTCTTGGTTGCCATAGGAATTTTGGCTTCTATTTTTGCAAGCTTTATGTTCCTTACTAGCAAGCACAAGGATCCTCAAAAGTCCCTTATGTCTACAATTTATGTCTCAGGGGCAATAGTACTTGTAGCATCATTGATTTTATCTTTTTATTACTTTAATAAACTCAATGCAGCCCTTGCTATAATCGTTGGAATTGTGGTTGGTATTTTGATAGGACTTTTGACAGAGTACTATACTTCTGATAAGTATAGGCATGTTAGAAATATAGCTGATGAGTCAAAGACAGGAGTTGCTACAAATATTATCTCAGGTCTTTCAGTAGGAATGTTATCTACAGTTCTTCCAATAATCCTTATTGCTCTTGGTATAATCATAGCTTACTGGGCTAACGGAGTATTTGGTATAGCCCTAAGTGCTGTGGGTATGCTTTCTACAACAGCGACAACTATTACAGTTGATGCCTACGGCCCTATAACTGATAATGCAGGTGGTATAGCAGAGATGAGCTATTTGCCAAGCGAGGTTAGGGATATAACTGATGAGCTTGATTCAATCGGAAATACAACAGCAGCTATTGGTAAGGGTTTTGCCATAGGAAGTGCAGCTTTAACTGCTCTATCACTCTTTGTAACCTATAGCCAAAGTCTAAATCTTGGATCAATTTCGATACTTGAGCCTCAGGTTGTAGCTGGTATGTTTATTGGAGCCATGCTCCCATTCCTCTTTACTGCCCTAACTATGAATTCAGTTGGTAAGGCAGCATCTCAAATGATAGCTGAAGTTAGAAGGCAATTTAGCTCTGACGATAGGATACTTAGGGGAGAAGCCGAACCTGACTATGCTAGGTGTATTGATATTTCAACTACAGCATCCCTCAAGGAAATGATAGTGCCAGGAGTGCTTGCTATAGTTGTTCCATTACTTGTAGGTAAGCTCCTCGGAGCCTATGCCCTAGGTGGACTCTTGGCAGGAGCCTTGGTAACAGGTGTCTTGATGGCAATCTTTATGTCAAATGCCGGTGGAGCTTGGGATAATGCTAAGAAGTACATCGAAACCCTCGATGGTGAAGAGGGCAAGGGATCTGATGCCCACAAGGCAGCAGTTGTAGGAGATACAGTAGGAGATCCTTTCAAGGATACATCAGGCCCATCTCTAAATATCCTAATTAAACTTATGACTGTTGTCTCAGTTGTATGTGCATCACTATTTGTTTGACAAAAATAATTTTTGGTATATAATATTAACAAAATAAAGCGATGATAAGAAAAGTAACTAATTAGTAAGCTCAAGCGAGCCTTGTAGAGTGGGAGAAGGTAGTAGAGGAATTAGTGAAGAGAGTCTTTGAGCAATCATTCAGAACTTAAGTATGATGATCAGGTAGGCCTGTTATAGCCAAAGAGTATTTTAGTACTTATTGAGTTTTATTTTGTGAAAAATAAAAAAATTAGGGTGGCAACACGAGTCCTCGTCCCTTTGTGGGATGGGGGCTTTTTTTATGCCCGAGGAGGAAAAATGAAAAATAAAAATAAGATAACCCTACTAATATTTGCCCTGTTAATGTTTTTACCAAGTCTTGCAAGCGCCAATGAATTTGTAGATGATGGGGTAATAGACTTTGGAACAAGTGCAGACTTTCCACCTTATGAATACTATGAGGGGGAAGATATAGTAGGAATAGACCCAGATATAATTAAAGAAATAGGGGACTACTTGGATATTGAAGTAAAAATTCATGATATGGATTTTAATAATATCCTAGCAAGCATCCAGTCTAACAAACTAGACGCAGGAGCTGCCGGCTTTACAGTAACAGAAGAGAGGAAGAAAAGCGTAAACTTCACTGATACCTTTGCCAAGACCAGCCAAGTTGTCTTAGTCAAAAAAGATAGCCAGATAAGTACAATCGACGAGCTAAGAAAAAACAAAAAAATAGGTACCCAACTAGGATCGATTGGCCATACCCTAGCAACAGATGACTTTGGTGAGGAAAATGTGTCAGCCTTTGTAAAAGTCCCTGACGCCGTCCTGGCCCTAAAGACTGGAAAAATCGATGCAGTAATAGTCGATAAGGAAATAGCAGAAAATTATAAGGCATCTGATGATAAACTTGGCATATTGGATAAGACCTATGTAGAAGAAGAATATGCTATAGCAGTAAATAAGAACAATGAAGCCTTGTTGGAAAAACTAAACCAAGCCATAGGAGAGCTCAAAAAAGATGGAACAATAGATAAAATTATGGCAAAATACGAGGGAAGCTCTGAGCTAAGCGAAGGCAAGGGACTAATAGGGAGATTTAAGGCAACCATAATAGATAATGGGGGCTATAAGTACCTCCTAGATGGACTAAAGACTACAATAATAGTTACAAGCTTTGCCCTAATAATTTCCTTTTTATTAGGACTAATAATAGCTATAACCAGGGCGGCAAGTGAAGAAAGCACCAATATCCTTATAAAAATCCTAGACAAGGTATTTGCATTATTTGTAACCATAATTCGTGGAACTCCATCAACCATCCAACTCCTCATAATGTTTAATGTAATCCTCGTAAACCTAGATAACCTGCTCCTAGTAGCAGTCCTATCCTTTGCTCTAAACTCATCAGCTTACATGGCTGAAATCTTCAGGGGAGGCATAAACGCAGTAGACAAGGGAGAAAAAGAAGCAGCAAGGTCCTTGGGACTTACCTACTACCAAACCATGAGAAAAGTAATAATGCCCCAGGCAATCAAAAATTCCTTGCCAGCCTTAGCCAATGAAATCATAACCCTCTTCAAAGAAACATCCATATCAGGCTTCATAGGTCTCGCAGACCTAACTCGTGGAGCATCAATAGTAATTAGCCAAACCTTTGATGCAGGAACAGCTTACTTCTCAGCAGCTATAATCTACCTAGTGATTGTCATGGTCATGGAAAAAATATTTAAGAAAATAGAGAAAGGACTACAATATGCTTAAAATAAAGAAAATAAAAAAATCATTTGGAGACTTACAAGTCCTAAAATCAATAGACCTCGAAGTCGAAAAAGGCGATGTCTTATCCATAATAGGCCCATCAGGCTCAGGCAAATCAACCCTCCTAAGGACCATGAACCTCCTAGAAAGACCGGACTCTGGTGAAATAATCTTTGAGGGGGAAAAAATAACCGATGAAAAAATAGACATCAACCAAATAAGAGAAGAAATTGGCATGGTCTTCCAAAACTTCAACCTATTTTCAAACATGACAGTCCTAGAAAACCTAACCATCGCACCTTTAATGAAAAAGAAAATGACAAAGAGCGAGGCAGATAAAGAAGCAGATACCCTCCTAGATAAAATAGGACTAACAAGCAAAAAACACGACTACCCAAGAAGCCTATCAGGTGGTCAAAAACAAAGAATAGCCATAGCCAGAGCCTTGATGATGAAACCAAAACTAATCCTCTTTGATGAGCCAACCAGCGCCCTAGATCCAGAAATGGTAGGGGAGGTCCTAGAGTTAATGAAAGATCTTGCCAAGGATGCGATGAGCATGGTAGTAGTAAGCCACGAAATGGACTTCGCAAGAGAAGTCTCCAACAAAATAATCCTAATGGATAATGGAGAAATAGTCGAAAAATCAACAAACCCTCAAGACTTTTTCCAAAATCCCAAAGAAGAAAGATCCAAAAAATTCCTATCAGCAATATTTTAGTTGACAAAAACAAAAATAGGGAGTATTATATAAAAGTAATACTCAAGCGGGATTGGCGGAATTGGCAGACGCGCAAGACTAAGGATCTTGTGACCGCCTTTAGGTCGTGGAAGTTCAAGTCTTCTATCCCGCACCATAAAGCACTTAGGAATGTTGATTTTTCAGCATTCCTTTTTTAGTTAATGGGTAACTAGTGGGTAATGTTAATTGCACATGTTTTATTATTTTAAATTTGTATTTTAAATAAAAGAAATATTAAAAAATTTATTAAAATTTGTAAACATATGAATTAGTCAAGTCCTTAATATTGTGTAAATTAGTCTAGTACAATATTCGTTATTATATTTTGATATATAATCTCAAGTTGGAGTTTACACAAAAAATTTGACACTACCGTTATGTCTGGTAAGTCTAACTTTTTTTATAATATGTTTTAATTATATACTCTTGTACTTTCTATTACAATATCCTTACATAATTAATTATTATTTGAATCCCCTCTAAGTTTTGTTATAAATATATACAAGTAAATATTTAGAACGGAGTTTGTATGAAGAAATATATTATGGCCCTTGATGCGGGGACTACTTCTAATAGGTGTATTATTTTTGATAAGAGGGGGAGGATTGTTTCTCTAGCTCAGAAGGAGTTTAGTCAGATTTTCCCTCATCCCGGTTGGGTGGAGCATGACGCGACTGAGATTTGGTCGATTCAACTTGGGGTATGTATCGAGGCCTTGGCTAAGATTAATGGGCAGGCATCAGATATTGCTGCTAGTGGTGCATCTGCCAATAATTTCTTGATGCAATTTCAAGCAGATATGATCCAGACCGAAGTTCAAAGACCTAAGACTTTAGAAACAACAGCCCTGGGTGCGGCCTATCTTGCAGGCCTTGGTGTTGGTTTTTGGGAAAGTTTGGATGAGATTAAGGATAATTGGTCCATAGACAAGCTCTTCGAGCCTCAAATTATCAAGGAAGAGCGAGATAAGAAGTATAGGAATTGGAAAAGGGCTGTTAAGAGGTCCTTTGACTGGGCCAAGGACTTGGAAGACTAAAATTAGCAAGCAAAAAACTACCTAGTCTACTATTTTTGATAGGCTTTTATGGTGGGAAAATTTATAGGGACTTATATTCTAATCATTAATTTTACCCAGCAAATTTCGCATCTTATCTTTCCTTATGATATAATTAAAATGAGGTATTTTATGGAAAAAAATTGTTATGCTAAAATTAACCTAACTTTGGACAGTCTATACAAGAGAAGTGATGGCTATCACGAGATTGACTCTATCATGGTTAGGATTGGTTTATTTGATAAATTGATAATTAATAAAAACGAAAGTGGAAAATTTAACTTCAAGTCCAATGTGGACCTAGGAGACCTTGAGGATAATCTTATTTACAAGGTCTATGCCCTTCTAAAGGACAGGGTGG
The DNA here is from genome assembly GCA_022780515.1 of Anaerococcus sp. Lineage (GTDB taxonomy): Bacteria > Bacillota > Clostridia > Tissierellales > Peptoniphilaceae > Anaerococcus. The sequence goes on from JALEUV010000012.1 coordinate 16,052, forward strand.
ATGATAAGGGTCTTGATGTTGAATTAGTTAAAAATATCCCCGTCGCTGCAGGTCTTGCAGGTGGGTCAACCGACGCGGCCGAGATGCTAAAGGCTCTAAATGAGCTTTGGGAGTTGGGTCTAAGTAAAGTCGAGATGATGGAGCTCGGGGCGAAGCTTGGGGCAGATATTCCCTTCTTCTTCCTAGAAAAAGCTGCCAGGGCCAAGGGAATAGGAGAAATCCTCACTCCCTTTACCAACAAGGCAAATATCAAGATTTTACTCATAAATGATGGAACCGAGATTTCTTCAGCCTTTGTCTATAAGAAGCTTAAGGACTATGGGGTAATTGATAATGAGAGGATTATGGATGGACTCAAGGCAGGAGATCCTTCTGTAATAAAAGACTTTAGAAATGTGATGGAAGATGTAATCTTTGAAAATTTCCCCCATCTAAAAGAAATCCGAAATCTCCTCTTGGATAAAGGGGCTATTAATGCCTTGGTGTCTGGGTCCGGGGCTAGCATTTTTGGAGTTTTCCTTGATGATGACTCCTACCAAAGGGCCTATGAAGACCTAAAGACTTCCTACAAATTTTGTGGAAAGGTGGACTTGATAGATGACTAATATTGGAGTTTTTGATACAGGTCTTGGGGGACTTACGGTTCTAACGAAGCTTGTTAAGTCAAAAAAAGCAAATTACTTTTACTTTGGAGACACCCTTAGGGTTCCCTATGGCAACCGTCCTAAGGATGAGATATTTGATTTTTCTTGTGATATAGTCGACTTCTTGGAAAAGTTTGACATAGACTACTATGTTATTGCCTGCAATACTATATCAGTTACCTGCCTAAATCTCTTAGAAGAAAAGTATAAGAAGACCTTTATCCCAATAACAGCAGGTGGAATTAGGGGAAGTAAGTCATATCCAGGGGATTTGTTAGTTCTTGCAACCAAGGCCACAGTCGACAGTCATTTTTATAAGGATAATATCGAGGGAGATGGTAAAAGAGTATTTGAGGTAGCAGGCTACAATTTGGTAGACCTCATCGAAAATAACCAAATAACAAGTCCCAAGATGGACAAGTCCCTTGATGAGTATTTGAACCTTGCCAACAAAAATCAAATTCCTAATATCCTCCTTGGATGCACACACTTTCCCTTGATAAAAAATGAGATAGGGAAGAAATTAACTTATGAGGCCAATATAATAGACCCAGCAGACTATATTTTGGATAAGATCGAGGCTAATAATAATGACCTTAAGATTAAAATTTTCCTATCAAAAAAATCTAATATCGCTGAAAATATTATACAAAGTTTGATAAAGTTTGACTATTCATTAACTTATGTAGACTTTATTTAAAATAAAAGGAAAAATCTACATAAAATCTATAGAAAAGCTCTATTGCCCCTGTATTTTTTTAAGGAAAGAGGTTATAATATAAGTAAGAAATTTAGTAGTCTAGAGAAGTTGGAAGGTTGAAATACATTTTCCATAAGACTACTTATCCTAAAGATTTACTTAAAAAAATATTGAAATAAATAGAGGTAGGGAATGTCTAACAAAGGTTTAAGAGAGTTGAAGAGAAGAAAGCTTAGAGAAGCTAGGAAGAGAAGAAAAAGGATCCTTGCAGGTGGTATAGCGCTTGTGGGAGTGTTTTCAGTTGGCTATTTTATCAATGCAGATGATGATGACTTTACAATAGGAAGGCCAACAGAATATAGACAGGCACTAGGCACAAGCGAGATTAATGATAAGCAAAAGCAAGAACCCCAAGGAGAGTTTACTGACAAGGCAACAAAGGCTGGGTTTGCTGATGTTGAAGTAAGTGAGGGGATGGAGATAGAAGATACTGAGTATTCTGATACTCTAGTATCCTATATAAGAGCTATCTGTGACCAAGAGGCCTTTCAATATCCAAACGACTATTCTAAAACAGACAAATCTATAAGGGAAGGCTCATACTTGCCCTTTTATGGCTGTCAAAATGGTTATGCCAAGATTAAGATAGATGATTCCTTTTATTATGTAAATAAGTATGGTCTAGAGAAATTAAGTGCTGAAGCTAGTGTCAAGGTAATTAATGGTATTGCCTATGTTAATAGTGATTATACCTTGCCTCAAGACTTCAATCCTGGCCTTGATAAGACTGCCTATAAGGCCTTTGAAACTATGAGACAAGATATGCAAAGACAAGGTCTTGACCTAAAGATAGCATCAGATTATAGGGATTTTGACTTGGAAACTAGACTATACGAAGCAGGAGATGTAGATAGTGATGTGCCTGGTACGTCTGAACACCAATTAGGAGATGCTTTTGACTTCTTTACAGGCACTATTAAGTATGATGATAAATTTACTTCAAGCAAGGAATATAATTGGCTTAAGGAAAATTCTTACAAGTATGGCTTTATAGAAAGATATCCAGCTGGTAAGGAAAATATTACCAACCACAGAAGCCTTCCATGGCACTTTAGGTTTGTAGGCGTCTACAACGCCAAGGTAATCTACGACAATGACCTTACTTTGGAAGAATATTTAAAGATAAATTAATTGTTATTAGGAATAAAATTGATATAATAGATAGTAGGAGAAAGGAGAACGATTATGGAAATTATTAAAACAGACAAGGCTCCAGCAGCAGTAGGAGCATACTCACAAGGAATTAAAACAGGAAATTTTATTTTTACATCTGGACAACTACCAATCAATCCAGAAACAAAGGAATTATACAAGGAAATTAAGGAAGCTACCAAGCAATCTTTATTAAATGTTGAAGCTATAGTGAAGGAAGCTGGAGCTAGCAAGGAAAATATTGTAAAATGTACAGTATTCTTAGCAGATGTAAACGACTTTGAAGCCTTCAATGCAGTTTATGAAGAATTCTTTGGAGAGCACAAACCAGCAAGATCAGCTTTCCAAGTAGGAGCAGTTCCAAAGGGAGCACCACTAGAAATTGAAGCAATCGCTGAATTATAAGAATAATCTTGGAGGGGCATAGCTCCCTCTTTTTTTGCCTAAAAATGGGTATATAATATAAGAATAGAAAAAGTTAGTCTATATTTTTCAATAAATAAAATGATAGTGTGAGGGTAGACTTCGGCCATAAATACTTGGCTTGGCAAGAAATTTTGAAAATATTGGCTAATAGTTTTACAATTACGGTAAAAGTTACGTGAAGAAAAATGACAAGAATTTGATCTTTTTAGTAAGGAGAAGTTATGACAGAATTAAAAAATATTGTAGAAAGGCAGAGAGAATTTTTCCTAGAAGGTGGGTCAAAGACCAAGGCCTTTAGGAAAGAAAACCTAACTAAGCTAAAGAATTTGATAAGTAATCATGAAGAGGACATAGTAGAAGTCCTAAGGGAGGACTTGGGTAAGTCAGCCTTTGAGTCCTATGTAAGTGAGATTGCCTTCGTAAAAGAAGAAATCGATTTTGCCCTAGATAACTTGGATGATTGGATGAAGCCTGTTAAGGCAAAGACTCCCCTAGCAGCTCAACCTGCCAAGTCATACACCCTATATGAGCCGCTGGGCCTTACCCTAATAATATCCCCTTGGAATTATCCCCTTAATCTAACTCTAGATCCCCTAGTTGGGGCAATGGCTGCAGGAAATACTGCTATTATTAAAACCTCATCTAAGACTCCCCACACATCAAAGCTTATTAGGGAGATGGTAAATACAAATTTTCCTGATGAATATATTTATGTAGTAGATAATGACCTAGTTAGCCATGATGAGCTTTTGTCCTACCAATATGACCATATATTCTACACTGGTGGAAGAGAAGTAGGTAAGCGTATTATGGAAGTTGCTTCACAAAACCTAAGTAAGGTTACCCTAGAGCTTGGGGGTAAGAGTCCTTGTATAGTAGATAGGACTGCCAACCTCTCAAATGCAGCAAGGTCAATCGCCTGGGGTAAGACCTTCAATGCAGGTCAAACTTGTGTAGCTCCTGATTATATCTTGGTAGATGTTGCTATTAAGGATGAATTTATCAAAAGACTTAGGGGAGCATTGCTAGAATTTTTCGGAGAAGATCCTCTTAGAAACCCTGACTACCCAAAGATTATTAACCAAGACCACCTTGACAGGCTAGTCGAGCTTACCAAGGATCAAGATATAATATGGGGTGGCAGTTTTGATAGGGAAAATTTAAAATTAGCTCCAACTATAATTGATGGAGTAGACTTTGATAATAAAGTTATGGAAGAAGAAATATTTGGACCAATAATTCCGATATTGACCTATGATAATATAAATCCAATCCTATATAAGATCAAGAGACATCCTAAGCCATTAGCCTTCTATCTCTTTTCTGAAGATAAGCGCCTCGTAGAGAAGGTAATGTATAATATGGAATTTGGTAATGGCTGTGTCAACGAAGTCCTAATGGAAATAAGCTCTCCTTATCTTGAATTTGGTGGAGTAGGTGGATCTGGAATGGGGGGTTACCACGGTTACAATTCCTTTGTAAACTTCTCCAACAAGAAGTCCATAATGGAAGCCTCATCCTTCCCAAGATCAAAGGTAAAATACCCACCTTACACAAAGGGAAAGCTTGAGCTAATTAAAAAAATATTGTAAAAAATAAACCGGAGGTCAATTGTAGTCCTCCGGTTTTGCTATGGTTAAATTTCTGTATTTTTGATATCTTCAGCTATTACCTTAGCAAGCTCTTCTATTTGAGCTAGGTTTTCTTCCTTTACTGAAGAATTAATCTTAACATCTTCACCAATATAGTTTAATTTAGCAGGTGCTAATATTTCCTTAGAGATCTCTAGGGACTTACCACCCCATGACCAGTTGTTTAGGAAGGATACAGTTCTATTTTGATATCCTGTTCCAACAAGTTCTCTTAAGAAGGCGTCCATCTTGTAGTAGAGTCCAGAGTTATAGTTAATAGGTGCAAATACTGCGTGGGAATACCTATGGCACTCTGCTATAGGGAAGGATGGGTCCCAAGCTGAGATATCGTAAAGAACTATATCTTCAACGCCGTTATCAGCAAGCTTGTTTGCCAAGATATCACTAGCTTGTTCAGTATCGCCATACATTGAGCAATAGATTATAGCCACACCCTTTTCTTCTGGGATGAATTTTGACCATCTTTGGTATTTTTCCATAATGAAGTTAATTGATTCTTCATCCTTGAAGATTGGTCCATGGAGGGCAAGGATCGCCTTAATCTCAAGTCCATCTACCTTCTTAAATAGGTTCTGAACCATGTTACCAAACTTACCTACTATATTTATATAGTATCTTCTAGCTTGATCTAGCCAATCACCCTTGTGGATTACATATTTAGCATCTATATTACCATTTAAGGCATTGAAGGAACCGAAGGCATCAGCTGAGAAGAGAATCTTATCCTTAAGTTCATAGGCAACCATTACTTCTGGCCAGTGAACCATAGGAGCTGTAACAAACTTGAGAGTCCTCTCACCAATATTTAGCTCGTCCATATCCTTAACTTCGTAGTATCTATCCTTGAAACGATCATCATAGAATTGCTCATAGAACTTGAAGGTCTTGGCATTACCAACGAACTTGGCATTTGGCCACCTTGTTAAGGCTGCTTCGATAGACCTACAGTGGTCTGGTTCCATGTGCAATACAACTATATAGTCAAGCTCTTCTCCATCTAGGGCAGCTTCAATATTTTGGATATAGTTTCTAGTAAAGGCTGCATCTACACTGTCAAATAAGACATTTTTTTCATCTTTAACAAGATAAGAATTGTAGGCAACGCCCTTGTCCAACTCAAAAAGGTTTTCGAAACGTTCTATTCTTCTATCGTTTACTCCAACCCAATAAACATTATCTAATATTTCTCTTATAGTGTGCATGTTTACTCCTTTGAAATGTTTGACGAAAATGTTTTGTGTTTATACATATATTATACTTGAAATATCTAAATTTTAAAAATAATTAAATTTCTTAAGCGTTATAAATAATTTTGAAAAAGTTTTTTTGTGATGATAAAAAGTGTTAAATTTTTGTAAAGTGGGTATATTACAAATATAAGAAATATTTTAGAAAAATATATGGTAAAGGAGACATTATGGCTTACAATCTACCAATAGATTTAGAAGAATTTAGAAAGTATGTTAGGGACTTTGCTGAGGAAAAAGTTAAACCTATAGCTTACCACTTAGACCGTGACAAAGTATTTCCTAAAGAAATAGTTCAAGAAATGGGTCAATTGGGTCTTATGGGAATACCATTTCCAGAAGAATATGGTGGAGCTGGCTTAACTAATGAACATTATGCAATAGCTGTCGAAGAATTATCAAGAGTAGACGGTGGTGTTGGTGTTATCTTATCAGCTCATACATCACTAGGTACTTGGGGACTTAATGAATTTGGTAATGAAGAACAAAAGAAAAAATACCTTGTTCCACTATTAACAGGTAAATCAATCGGTGGTTTTGGTCTTACTGAAGAAAACGCTGGATCTGACTCAGCTGGAACAGAAACAACAGCAAAATTAGAGGGAGACCACTATGTTCTAAATGGTAAAAAAATCTTTATCACAAATGCACCAGAAGCACAAACTTATCTAGTAACTGCAGTTACTACACCAGGTAAGGGTAACCACGGTATATCAATGTTTATCGTTGATAAGGACTTTGAAGGATTTACCTTCTCAGAACCATACGATAAGTTAGGTATCAGAGCATCAATCACAGCTGAACTTCACTTCAAGGATGTTAAGGTTCCAAAGGAAAACCTACTTGGAGAAGAAGGCAAGGGATTCAAATATGCTATGATGATCCTAGACGGAGGTAGAATTGGTATCGCTTCACAAGCCTTAGGTATAGCACAAGGAGCTTACGAAAGTGCCAAAGACTATGCTCTATCACGTATCCAATTTGGTGAACAAATCGCAAGGATGCAACATAACTCATTCAAACTTGCTGATATGGCAACATCTATCAAGGCATCAAGACTACTAATCTATGATGCAGCAAGAAAGAAAGATGCTCATGATAACTATAGTATGGATGCAGCTATGGCTAAGATGTTTGCATCAGATACAGCTGAAAGAATTACATCTGAAGCCCTACAAATGTATGGTGGTTCAGGATTTATCAAGGGTGTTGATGTAGAAAGATTCTACAGAGATTCAAAGATTACACAAATTTACGAAGGTACAAATGAAATAATGAGAGTAGTTATTTCTAACAATATCCTTCCTAGAGTTAAAAAGGATAAGAAAAAACCAGAAGCTAAGAAGGCACCTAGCCTAGTAGGAGATAGAAAACTTCAAATCTTCAAGGGCGATGTTAAAGAATCTGCTAAGAAACTAGTAGAAGCTCTAAAAGCTGACGGATACACCTTCGATAAAAAAGATGTTGACCTAGAAGGACCTATTGATGGAGCTCAAAGAGTAGTAGCTGCTGGTATGGGTATAGGTGAAAGCCAAAACCTAGAACTAATCAAAGACTTAGCTAGAGAAACAGGATCTGTTCTATCAGCATCAAGACCTGCTTCACAAGTTAGAGGATATGTACCAACAGATAGGTATATAGGACTTTCTGGAAAGAAATTTAATGGAGAGCTATATATAGGTGTTGGTATATCTGGAGCTATGCAACACTTAAAGGGAATTGCTGAAGCTAAGACAATTGTTGCAATAAACAATGACGAAAGTGCAGCCTTCTTTAACAACTGCGACTACGGTATCGTAGGCGACTTCCATGAAGTAGTTCCAGCCCTTATTGAAGAAATCAAAAACGCTTAATATTTAGTAATCCACAATTTTAACAATATAGTTTACACAAAAAAGGCTATGAGTTTTATCGCTCATAGCTTTTAATTTGAATATTTTTTTAATCGATTGAGTAAGCTCTATAAATTTTCCCTAATAAAGGCTTTGAGGGCTTCTATTAAAGCATCCGATGTCTTATAAATTCTTGGCTCTTCGAAGATATTGCCTTTCTTGTCTGCATAAGAAAGTCCTGTAACTAGCTTATTTATATAGAGAAAGTCGTTTTGAAAGACATCTTTTTTGATCTCCTCTAGCTTATCATCCTTGTCATTGCCAGCAAGACGGATGTCTGTGTAGAGTTGAAAGATAGGAATGCCTAGTTGGAAGGCTATACCCATCTCTGCTGCAAGACCTAGGTCCTTGGTATCCATAAGCCCTATCAATAAGTCACTTTCCTTAAGCCTTTCATAATCACCCAGAAGAATTTGGTAAGTTGAAGCAAAGCCTGCTTCCTTGTCATTAATTTCGTCATTATCTGCTGGGTTATATAGGTCAATCGCATCGCCGAATTCTTCTTCCAAGGCTCCTTGGACCTTCTTTGCTTGGAGCCTTTGACCTTCTGTAAATAAGTCACAACCTAAATAAATTTTCATATCATCACCTCTCCTTAATTATACTAAAAGTATTAGTAAAAAACGATTTTTATTATATAATATTAGAGAGGTGCTTATGTATAAGAATTTAAAAATATTAGGAGAAAATTTTAATATAGAACTTGGCGATATAGCCAAAAATACCGAAAGTATAAAGAAAATTATGACAAGGTCAGGGGACGAAGGTGTAGATTTAATCTGCCTACCTGAATTATCCCTAAGTGGGGCAAGCCTTTATGACTTATATACAGAGGAAGTCCTAATCGAAAGGTCAAGACAAGCTATAAGGGACCTTGTAGATTTTTCTAAGAACTTTAACTTTATCCTGGGCCTTGGCTCTGTCATTAAATCTGGCAGAGACCTTTATAATGCTTACTTGCTCATAAAATCTGGGGAGATTTTGGAGATTTATATCAAGGAAAATCTAAAGCCTTATGAAAAAATGATTTTTTCTAATAATCCTCCAGACTATATCAGCCTTGATGGGGTAGATATACCAGTTAATAAGGGAGAAGCCCTTGATATAGAAGGTCTAAGGCTAGGGGTATCTATAGGGGAGGACGAAAGTATGCCGATTGCTAAGTCCTTGATTTTTAAGAAGAATGGAGCGAGGTTAATTTTAAATCCTCATGCCTTCGAGAGATTTACCTTAAGTGAAAAGAAGCTACAAGAAGATATCACCTACTTATCCAAGGATATTATTTACCTGTCTGTAGGGCCTGGTGAGGGTGAGTCTTCGACTGACTTTGCCTATAGCGACCTTTGTACTATAGGATCTAATGGCGATATCAATTCTTGTGATAGACAAAGGGTGGTGGCAACTTGTCCAATAGATATAGAAGGGGAAAATTCCTTAACTAGTAAAAATCTTAGTGAAGTTACTAGATTTCCTTACCTCCCAAAAGATGAGGATAGGGATGAGTATGTAAAGGATGTCTTTGAGATAGGAGCAAGGGGGCTACTTACTAGGTGCAAGAAGGTCGGGACCTATGAGCTCTACCTGGGTCTTTCTGGTGGTCTTGATTCTACCATGAGCCTTTTACTGATAGCCTATGCTTACCATAAAGAAGGAATTGACTTTGATAAAATCCACCTAATAACCATGCCAGCCTTTGCTACCAGCAAGAAAACCAAAACCAATGCCTATAGGTTATCAGAAGCCCTGGGACTTGACCTTAGAGAAATAGATATTTCTGAGTCTGTCAGAAGCCACCTAAGAGATATAGGCCACGACCTAGAAAGCCAAGATGTAACCTACGAAAATGCCCAAGGTAGGGAGAGAACCCAAGTTTTATTTGACCTTGCCAACCAAGGCTCAGGTCTTGTAATTGGCACAGGTGACTTATCCGAAGCCATGCAAGGCTTCGCTACCTACAATGGAGACCATATGTCATCATATTCTACCAATGCCTCCCTCACCAAGACCCACCTTCGATATATAATTTCCTATGTGGCAGAGAAAACAGAAAATGAAGAGCTAAGAGAGGTCCTTGAGGATATCCTAGCTACTCCAATTTCACCAGAACTAACCAGTGAAAAGGAGGGGGAGATTAGCCAAAAGACTGAAGATATAATAGGACCTTATGAATTAATCGACTTTTTTATCTACCACCACTTGGCAAATAAACTTGCTCAAAGGGAGATAAGAGACCTAGCCCAAGTCGCCTTTGCTGATAGTTATGATAGAAAGACTATAGACAAGTGGCTTAGGTCCTACTACAAGCGCTTTAGCCAAAGTCAATTTAAGAGGTCAGCCTCAGTCGATTCTGTAACAATTACTGGCTTATCCTATAGTCCAAGGACAGGTTACAAGATCCCATCTGATATGGGTAGTGGTATATATTTGGAAGAATTATGAAAAATAAAAAACTACTAGTAGCCCTAGGAACCTTAGGTCTTGGTATTTATCTTGACCATGAGGCTTACTATGCTAGGGAAAAAACAATAAAACTTACTTCAACAAAAATCAAGAATGAGATAAGGCTAAGTCAAATTAGCGATCTCCACTCAAACCCCATAGCAAACCTTGATCAAATGCTTGCAAATATAAGGACCTTTGATCCCCACTTTATAATCCTAACTGGAGATATAATAGACTATGGGACAGATAGGAAAATCGAAAGGTCCCTCTATGTTCTTGGAAAAGTTATGACCCTGGGCAAGAAAACTTTCTTGATTACTGGCAACCACGAAGAGAGAGGTCCCAAGCTTGATATTTTCTTAGAAAAATGCAAGAACCTAGGCATAACCTACCTAGCCAACTCTTCTGTTGAATTTTCTATAAATAACAATATAGTAAATTTGTATGGGCTAAAAAATTTTGAGAGGTCTTACACAAGCTACAAGCCTAGTCCTGATAAGGTTAATATAATCCTGTCCCATTCTTTCAGGGATATAAGGGATGATAGAGTAGAAGACTTTGACTTTGTATTTTCGGGTCATACCCACGGCGGTCAGGTGAGAATACCTCTTGTGGGGGCCTTACTTGCACCAAATGAGGGGATTTTGCCTAAGTATGATATGGGTAAATATTCCTATGGCAAGGGTCAAGTCTATATAGATTCTGGACTTGGCAATACCTTCTTACCTCTTAGATTTTTAGACCCAATTGGATATTCAAATATAAGACTTGGGTCTGTAGTTTAGTGGTAAAATAGAGGTGTCCGAAGCCAAAGATGGGGGTTCGATTCCCTCCAGGCCTGCCAATTAAGCACTTAGGTGCTTATTTTTTTGCCCTAAAACAGTTTGATTTATGGATTTTTTCAAGTATACACCTTATTTAATTACTAATTTAACATAATATATTGCAAAGCAAAAATGTAATAATATAATAATATAAGAATACTCATACATTAAAGGAGGCAATATGAAATTTGGAGTTAGAGATAAGATCTGGATTACAGGATCTAAAGGTAGGCTAGGCTCTACAATTTATAGGTACCTAGACCCGATAGATTGTGAGATAGTTGCCACTGATAAACACGAGGTCGACATTACTAATCTAAAGGAAGTAGCCATATTTACTGAAAGGCTTAGGCCTTCAATTATAATAAATGCATCAGGTATTACCAAACGCAATGAGTGCCAGGCTAATCCTGACAAGGCTTATTTGCTAAATGCAATTGGCGCAAAGAATATAGCCATAGTCGCTAATAGGTTCCATGCCAAAATCGTTCAACTATCAACGGCAGATGTTTTTGATGGAGAGGCTTCTAGTCCTTATAAGGAAATAGATGAGCCAAGGCCTAGGAATATTTATGGTAAGAGCAAGTTTTTGGGTGAGCAATTTGTAAGAAATTTTTCTGACTATTACTTTATAGTGAGGGTTTCTAGGCTCTACTCAAGGGAAAATGGCTTGGTAGAAGATATAATAAGCCAGGCAAAAAGTGGCGAGGTTAGGGTAGCAAAGGATAGATTTTCTTCACCAACCCCAGCCTTTGAATTAAGTAAGTTCTTGATAGGGCTAATTCATACCAACAACTTTGGTACCTACCATGCATCTTGTGGTGGGGTATGTTCTCAGAAAGAATTTGCCCAAGAAATTATTGACTACCTGGATCTAGATGCCATAATTAAAGAAGAAACAGATCCGTCAAGTGTTGACTTTAGCCCTTTTTATGGAGGTATAGAAAATTACTTCTTAAAAATCACCAAGAATTATGGATTTTTGGACTGGAAGCTAGCTCTGCATGAATACATTAAGAAGGAGGGATTAAATGGATAAGGGTAGAAAGGAAAATAAACAAAGGCTTGGCCTATCACAAAGGATATTTTTATCATTGGTACTTGGTGTTGTAGTGGGGATGTTGATTCATTATTTTATACCGGCTGGACACTTTAGAGATGATATACTAATTGAAGGAGTTTTTTATACCATAGGTCAGATATTTATAAGACTCATGCAAATGTTAGTAGTTCCTCTGGTATTTTTTTCCATAGCTGATGGGTGTAGGAGCCTGGGAGATACTGATACCCTGGGCAAGGTTGGTGTAAGGATAGTAGTCTTTTACTTATTTACCACCCTCCTTGCTATAGTAGTTGCTCTCCTCCTTGCTAATATTATTAATCCTGGTAAGGGGATGAATATAAATGTTGGGGATAATAAGTTTGAGGTGGAAGGAAGTACAGAGATTTCCCTTTCTGAAACCATTCTAAACTTTATACCGACCAATCCAATAGAAGCCTTGGCTAGTGGCAATATGATTCAAATTATAATATTTGCAGTAATCTGTGGCCTTCTAATTGCCTATATGGAAGATAGGATGACAACCCTAGGAAATATTGTTACAGAGATGAATGAGCTGATGATGGGGATGACCATGTGGGTAATGAAGCTTGCTCCAATAGGGGTATTCTTCCTCCTAACTAGGACCTTCGCATCACTGGGCTATGAGGTAATATTGTCTATGATCTCCTACATGGCAACGGTATTAACAGGACTTATTTTACAACTAATTATTGTGTATCTCCTCTTGCTAGCGATATTTACTAGGGTGAATCCGTTTAATTTTTTAAAGAAGTTCTTCCCAGTAATGACTTTCGCCTTCTCTACAGCATCATCATCAGCGACAGTTCCCCTTCACATAAAGACCCTAGATGAGATGGGAATTGATAGGAAGATCTCTTCATTTACTGTCCCACTAGGATCTACCATCAACATGGACGGAACTGCTATAATGCAAGGAGTGGCAGTAGTATTTATAGCCAATGCTTACAAGATAGACCTAAGCATAACCGACTTCTTGACTGTAATCCTTACTGCGACCATAGCATCAGTTGGTACTGCTGGTATTCCATCTGTTGGACTTGTTACCCTATCCATGGTCTTACAATCAGTAGGACTTCCAGTAGAAGGTATAGCCATGATAATGGGCATAGATAGGATCCTTGATATGTCGAGGACAGCTATCAATGTAACTGGAGATGCAGTAGGCACTATAGTTGTGGCAAACTCACTAAAGGCCTTTGATAAGAAAAAATATAAGGAAAAAATTCAAGAAAATTAAAAAAAGCTCTTGCTTAAATGCAGGAGCTAAAATTTTCCTATAAACTTTTTTGGCAGTCGGGGCATATACCTGTAAATTCAAAATTATGACCAGAAATAATAAAGCCTGTATCCTCCTCTATCTTATCTTCTAGGCTGTGTACTGGACATGAGTCTAAAAGAAACTTTTTGTGGCAGATATTACAAGTTATAAAATGCTTGTGGTCTGCATTATTTAGTTGGTAGTAACTTACCCCATTTAGGTCAATAGACCTAAGTAAAATTCCATTTTCTTCCAAAGTGTTTAGGTTCCTATAAATGGTTGATAGGTCTAGTTCATTTTTATCTCTCAATAAATCGTAAATATCTTCTGCTGATATAGGATTACCATATTCTAGGAAGGCCTTAAGGATTAGCTTCCTTTGATTTGTAACCCTCAGATTTTTATCTTTAAGTGTTTGTCTAATATCCAAAATGTCACCTCTTTTCGATATTATACCTTATTTGACAAAGGTTTAAACTAGAATATAATTACATATGCAAATAATTTGCAAGAGGAGGAATAATGAAAAACAAAAAAATAATTACCCTACTTGCTTTGGGCTTAGCCTTAACAGCTTGTGGCAACAGTAATCAAGAACAACCTGCAAATACAGAAAACACAGAAGTAACAGCTAGCACATCTACAGAAGAAAGTGAAGGAGTAGTTAGTCCTTCAACAGAAGATGTATCTACAGAAGAAAATGCAGAAAGTCCTGTGGTATATGCTTCTTTTTATCCTATATATAATTTAACCAAACAAATAGCAGGAGATAAATTTGAAGTAAAATCTTTTACAAATCTTAAGACAGAATCTCATGGCTTTGAGCCATCAGCCAAGGAAATAGCTGACCTATCTGAAGCTGGGCTAATCTTTATAAATGGTGCCGGTATGGAAGAATGGGCTGAAGATGTTGAAGAAAATGTAGAAACAGACTTTGTCAATACATCAGAAAACATCGAATATATAAAGGCAGAAGGTGCTCATGTCCATGACCATGAAGAAGGCGAAGAAGACCACGAACATGGGGAATTTGACCCTCATACTTGGTTAGATCCAGAAAATGGTAAAGAACAAGCTAAGGTTATAGCTGACAAGCTATCAGAAATAGACCCTGCCAACAATGACTACTTCCAAGCTAACTACCAAAAAATTGCCGATGAACTAGATGCTATAGTTAACGAATATAGCGAAAAATTCTCATCAGTAGAAAACAAGAAATTCATAGTGCCTCACGAAGCCTTTGGCTACTTGGCTAGGAGATTTGACCTTGAACAAATCCCACTAAATAACCTAACTTCAACAGGAGAAACAGATGCCAAGGTTCTTAAAGAAGTAACTGACCTTGCCAAGGAAGAAAAACTAAAGGTAGTCTTCTACGAAAAGGGTGGTTCAGATGAAGAAGCAAAGACCCTAGCTGATGAAATTGGTGCAAGTGCTGAGCCAATATCTACTATAGAATTTGCATCTGATGAAGAATTAGAAAATGAAGTAACTTACCAAGAATTAATCAAAGAAAACCTAGAAGCAATCTACAATTCCCTAGCCTAATATGACTAAACTTATAGAAATAAGGAATTTAAAATTTTCCTATCCGGATAATTTAATATTGAACGATATAAATTTTGATGTAAATGAAGGGGACTTCTTGGCCCTTAGTGGAGAAAATGGGGCTGGGAAGTCTACCCTTATAAGTATCCTCCTTAAGAACCTAAAAAAGGATGGAGGAGAGATTAAAATCCTAGGTAAGGACATAGAAGCCTTCAAGGACTATGATAAGATAGGCTATGTACCCCAAGCCAAGGATTCGACCAAGATAGCCTTCCCAATAACTTGTGAGGAATATGCCATCCTTGGTCTCTACAAAAAGTTTAATATCTTCAAAAGACCTACCAAAGAGTGCTGGGAGAGACTTGACTTTACCTTCAAGGATCTATCGATCCAAAAACTTAGGAAAAAGCCATTCAAGGACCTCTCAGGAGGTCAGCAACAAAGGGTAATGATAGCTAGGGCCCTGGTATCAGATCCCAAGCTCCTTATTCTAGATGAGCCGACAGTTGGTATTGATGCCAGGCACAAGAAGGACTTTTTGAAACTCCTAATCCACTTAAACAAGTACCATGGACTAACAATCCTTATTATTAGCCACGAGCTTGATTTAATAAAGGACTATGTTACAAGAATCCTATACCTTCATGAGGGGAGGATAAGCCATGCTTAGTTACGATTTTATGAGAAGAGCCCTTTTGGCAGGGGTCATGATTTCTTTAATTATCCCTATGATAGGGATGGTAATGATTAATAGAAAGACTTCCATGATAGGCGATGCCCTTAGCCACTCATCCCTATCGGGAATTGCCCTGGGCTTAATTATGGGAATAAATCCCCTTTTGGTTTCACTAATTATATGTATCCTATCAGCCTTTGCCATAGAAACAATAAGGAAGAAGTTTGACCAATATGGGGATATGGCGACAGCTATAGTAATGTCTACTGGTATAGGCCTTGCTGCAGTCCTATCAGATTTTACACCTGGAGGAGCAAGCTTTGAGTCCTTCCTATTTGGATCAATAACTACAGTAAGTAAGGAAGAGCTACTTATTATAGGCTTCATGTTTATCTTAGTTAGCTTTGTTTCCATCTACTACTACCATGGACTCTTGTATAATTCCATCAATCCCCTAATGGCTAGACTCTCTGGAGTAAAGATCCATGTGGTCGATGGTCTCTTTACCCTAATAACTGCCATAACAGTAGCTATTTCAGTAAAGACCGTAGGGGCCTTGATGATAACTTCCCTCATGGTAATACCAGTGGCATCAGCCCTAATGGTAGCAAGGTCCTACAGATCAACCTATATAATATCCCTAGTCCTATCCCTAATATTTATGCTAGTAGGAATAAGCCTCTCCTTCCACAAGGGACTAAAACCAGGAGGAACTATAGTTTTAATAGGAATAACCTTCCTAATCATCTTTTCCATAATAGGACTTATCAGAAGAAAGCTTAAGTAAAAGACTTAGGCTTTTTTTGTGAGCTTTAGTGAGCATTGCGGCATATGTTAGTAAAAATACTAAGAAGGCTTAGGGACTAAGTTCAAGTTCTTAGATATTGTCATTAGAGATAAATTTATTTTATTGGTCATACTTGTCAGGTTAATCTTATAACCTGGTCATTCTACTTTCTTACTTTTGGACTTTTTTTCATTGCCGGTAGGGCCTATGCTGGTGAAGGTGATTTAAAAAATGATATTCGAGAGGCTGTTTTTTCTACTGTTGATGGCAAGCTTAACTACCAAGTCTATATCAAAAGCCTTTATGGACCAAGTGATGTTGATGTTCATATGCAAAATACCGATGAAGACTACTTTACATCAGCATCTACCATCAAGATTTTATAGGACTTGCAGTAAGGGAGCAGGTCCTAGATGGAGATTTATCCTATACAGATAAGATCAAAAGAGATCTAGACCTTGCTTTGAGAAATTTAGATAATGAAGTGACAAATAAACTCATAGATGCCCTGAGTGGTTTTGATAGGATAAACCAAACAATTTATAAGTATACTAAGAGCAATTTGACCCAACTAAATAGGTATATGCTAGGAGAGGTAAGCAAAATATAACCAATCCAAGGGGCTTAACCAAGGGGGATGGTAGCCATATACACAGCAGGTGACTACATAAGTAAAGATATGCTTGAGTCTATGGAAAATTCTTCTTCCAAAAGAAAAAACTTCTAAAAAATATAAATCCAGATTATATCACCTAAAACAAAACAGGTGAGCTTATAACTATAGAAAATGACCTTGCCCTATAGAAACAGATAAGTCACCATTTACCATTAGCCTCTTAACTGATAACCAAGACTATATGGACAAGGCTATCCAACTTTATTTAATGAACCTCTTAGGAGAGAAGGTAACCAAGGCTTTCAAAAGCTTTGATGAAGAATATATCAAAGACCTGGAAAGAAAAGAAGAAGAATTTTACCAAGGATTGGCTACAGACGATGAAAAGTTAGCCTATACCATCTACAAAAATCAAATTTTTGTAGATGCATCCAAGATTCTAATCAATACAATCCCAAATGCCATAAAACCTATGAGGACAAATCTCGATGAACTTATAAGAGAAGCTGAAGAACCAGTAGGTCAGACGAGCAAGATATTAAACCAAGAATCAAATATTCCTACAGAAGATGAAGATACTTGGAAGATCAATCTAATAAGACTTATATTTACTGATGAAAGCGAGCTTATAAATATAAACAAGGACCTAGTGACCTGAACCCCAAAATCCGGAATACGGATGGAGGGGTTTTAGTATGCCAAAATACACAAAAGAATTTAAAATAAAATTAATATTAGAATATCTTTCAAGAGAAACTGGTGGTTATGGAAGTGTAGCTGAAAAATATA